>CALYVJ010000060.1 GCA_945494195.1 uncultured Selenomonas sp.
AAAAGAAATGTTCGTGATACATTTAAACTTCTGTATAGTTTTGAGTGGACATAGTGTTTATCAAGTGAGCTTATGGCTCGCTTTTTTCGTGCAAGCAAAATAGGTTTCGATCCTAAAAAATATAATCGGTATAACAAAAGGCTGCCGACTCATTAGGAGTCAGCAGCCTTTTTATGAATGTCTTATTGATGATTTCTTCTGGCCAGGATGCGGATAACTTTGGCGCCCGTGTTATGGATTTTACGCAGGGGCGCAACCTTGGTTTTGACTTTGGGTTTGATTTCTTTGGCGTTGCCAAAATTGCCACGCTTTAAAACCGTAGTTTTCGTCTTGTCTGGTTTAAAGAAGTTGCGAATTTCCTTGGATAGTTTATCTGGTTCCGCATCTTCCTGACAGAGGAAAATGTCTAAGGCGACATATTTAAGGTCAGCATAGATGTGAAGTGTGATATGACCATTCGGAAGAATTGCAATAAGCAGAGAATGGTCTTTGTTGAGTTGCTGGATTTTCAAATCGATGACCTTGAGATCATTATCGGCAAGAGCATCGTCGAGATTAGCTTTTATGAGTTCTATATCAGTTAGTTTATTGTTTTTGCAGTTGAATAAATCGGCCGTTAAATGACGGGCTAAGATTTTCACTATAATTTTCGCTCCTTTACTGTCAGTACATACTTAGTTATATTATAGTTTATCGCATAGACGACAGTCAAGTGTTCGGGAGCGAAGTGGCTTTTTTCCATCCTAAGTAGAGAAATATGAGGAAAGCAAGGATAAAGGCAAAGAAGCTGGTGGTTTGAGCACTAGTCATAAATTCCAAAACCTTTTCGGCGTAATCGCCGCGAAGGAATTCCAAGCAGAAACGGGCGATACTGTATAGCATGACGTAGAGGGCAAAACACTGGCCTTTGGCATGATTGGTGCAACGGAACATTAAAAGCAAGGCGAAGATAGCCATATCCAATTGGCCTTCCCAAATTTCAGCTGGCCAAAGAGGCTGGGTTCCGTAGGTGTGAGCGGCTAAGGTGGTGGCAGGGTATACGATGCCGAAGGAACTGCCGGTGGGAGCACCAAAAGCATCGCCGTTTAAAAGATTGGCACAGCGTCCGAGTGCCTGTCCAAGGATGATAGCTGGGGCCAATACATCCATGAGATGGACTGTATCGAGATGATGATGGCGGCAGTAGAGAACTCCGGTCAGCACGCCAAGAAAGATTCCCCCCTGGATTGCCATGCCGCCTTGCCAAACGTTAAACAGCTCGGTGAGGTGCTGGCTGTAATAGTCCCAATCGAAAAAGAATACATCCCACAGCCTTGCACCGATAAGGCCAGCAATGCCACAGTAAATACCAAGATCGACCAGATATTGTTCCTCTCCACGTCCCTCTTTTTTGACGAAGAAATAGCCGACGCCGGTAGCTAATATAATAGAAAGCGATAACACCAATCCGTAAGCGCGGACTGGAAAATCGCCTATAAAGAACAAATACTGATGCATGAATATCCTCCTGAAAATATAATAAAGTCCTCATCTATTATAACGCTATACTTCCTCTTTTGCCAAAGTCAAATTGGGAAGTATTTTTTATTCCACGGGGAAAATACCATTTGAAATATGTGCGCTCCTATGGTAAAATATGTCATGTTAACATGTAAATGCGTGGATGAAGAGAGTATGCTTTTACAGAAAGCTGAAGCGAACCGGGGCAGGTGAGAGCCGGGAGCAAGTAAGGAAAGCGGAAAATCACTTCGGAGCAGCAGGCTGAAAGAATGCGAGTAGGCCGGGCCGGTATTCCCCGTTACGGAATAGCGTATGATGGTACGTGAAAAATAGGTGGTTTTCGTGTAGGTAATACAGCCTGCATCCTGTTTTGGGATGCAGGCTTTTTCTATTATGAGGAGGAATCCGCTTTGTACAGTAAGGTAGACACCAACCTGAACTTCGTGGAACGCGAGCAGGAAGTCCTGAAGTTCTGGAAAGACAACAACATCGCTCAGAAAGCTATCGATCAGCGTGAAGGCTGCGATACGTTCACGTTCTATGATGGCCCGCCGACGGCTAATGGCAAGCCGCATATCGGTCACGTCCTGACGCGTGTCATCAAAGATATGCTGCCGCGTTTCCAGTCCATGAAGGGCAAGAAAGTTCTGCGCAAAGCGGGCTGGGATACCCATGGTCTGCCGGTTGAGCTCGAGGTTGAGAAGGCTGTCGGCATCAACGGCAAGGAGCAGATCGAGGAGTACGGCATCGAGCCGTTCATCAAGAAGTGCCGTGAATCGGTTTGGAAGTACAAGGGCATGTGGGAAGAATTCTCCGATGTCGTCGGCTTCTGGGCGGATATGGACAATCCGTATATCACCTACGAGAACAACTTCATCGAGTCCGAGTGGTGGGCGCTCAAGGAAATCTGGAACAAGGGCCTCTTGTATAAGGGCTATAAGGTCGTTCCCTACTGCCCGCGCTGCGGCACCCCGCTTTCGAGCCATGAGGTCGCTCAGGGCTACAAGGATGTCACGGAGCGTTCGGCCATGGTCACCTTCAAGGTGAAAGATGAGGATGCGTATTTCCTCGCTTGGACGACGACGCCGTGGACGCTGCCGTCGAACCTTGCACTCTGCGTAAATCCGTCTGTTGATTATGTAAAGCTGCGCGTGAATGGCAAGGTATATATCCTGGCTGAGGCCCTCGTGGAACGCGTCTTTGAAGGTGTGGAAGGCGAGCAGGAAGTCCTTGAGAAGTTCAAGGGCCAGGCGCTTGAGGGCCGTGCTTATGAGCCGTTGTATCCCTTTGCCAATGCTGCGGTTGCCAAACAGTCGGGCAAGAAGGCACATATCGTGACCTGCGATGATTATGTCACCACCGAAGATGGTACGGGTATCGTCCATCTGGCTCCGGCCTTTGGTGAAGACGATAACCGTGTCTGCCAGAAATACAACATCGCTTTCGTCAACCTTGTCAATAGCAAGGGTGAACTTACGGAGGAGACGGACTGGGCTGGCGTATTCGTCAAGAAGGCAGACCCGATGATCTTGGAGGACTTGGAGAAGAAGGGCCTGCTCTTCAAGGCACCGGAATTCACCCACAGCTATCCGCACTGCTGGCGCTGCGATACGCCGCTGCTTTACTACGCGCGTTCGACCTGGTTCATCAAGATGACCGATGTCAAAGACGAACTCGTCGCTAACAACAACACGGTCAACTGGATCCCGAAATCCATCGGCAAGGGCCGTTTCGGCGACTGGCTCGAGCATGTACAGGATTGGGGCCTGTCCCGCAACCGCTATTGGGGTACGCCGCTGCCGGTCTGGGAGTGCGAATGCGGCCATCAGCATACGATCGGTTCCATCGAGGAGCTCAAGTCCATGTCGGACAACTGCCCGGAGGAAATCGAGCTCCATCGTCCGTTCATCGATAAGGTAACCATCAAATGCCCGCAGTGCGGCAAGGAGATGCATCGCGTCTCCGAGGTCATCGACTGCTGGTTCGACTCGGGTTCGATGCCTTTTGCCCAGTGGCATTATCCGTTCGAGAACAAGGACATCTTCGAGAAGCGCTTCCCGGCGGACTTCATCTCTGAGGCTGTTGACCAGACCCGCGGCTGGTTCTACTCGCTGATGGCTATCTCGACGTTGCTGTTCCACAAGGCACCGTACAAGAATGTCATCGTCCTTGGCCATGTCCAGGATAAGGATGGCCGCAAGATGAGCAAGTCGAAGGGCAATGCCGTCGATCCGATGGATGCACTGCGCCAGCATGGTGCCGATGCCATCCGCTGGTATTTCTATGAGAACAGTGCTCCGTGGCTTCCGAACCGCTTCCATGATGATGCGGTGCAGGAAGGCCAGCGCAAATTCATGGGCACGCTCTGGAATACCTATGCTTTCTTCGTGCTCTATGCGAATATCGACCAGTTCGATGCAACGAAGTACACGCTGGACTACGATAAGCTCAGCGTCATGGATAAGTGGGTACTGTCGCGCCTCAACACGATGGTCAAGGAAGTCGACAACGACCTGTCCAATTACCGCGTAACCGAGGCCGCCAAGGCTCTGCAGGATTTTGTCGACCAGCTTTCCAACTGGTATGTCCGCGGCAGCCGCAGCCGTTTCTGGGCTAAGGGCATGGAGCAGGATAAGATCAATGCCTATATGACGCTCTGGACGGTGCTGGTCACGACGGCCAAGACGGCAGCACCGATGGTTCCGTTCCTCACGGAGTCCATCTACCGCAACCTCGTTTGCAGCATCGACAAGCAGGCACCAGAGTCCGTGCATCTGGCTGATTTCCCGGTGGCTAATGAGGCTTGGATCGATGAAGAGCTCGAGGCCAACATGGAACTCGTACTCGAGATCGTCGTCCTGGGCCGTGCCTCCCGCAACGAGACGAACATCAAGAACCGCCAGCCGGTGGCCAACATGTTCGTCCATGCAGAGCGCGAGCTGCCGGAGTTCTTCAAGAAGATCGTCGAAGACGAGCTCAATGTCAAGGCTGTGACCTTCAAGGAAGACATGGAGGAATACCTCTCCTATAGCTTCAAGCCGCAGTTCCGTGTACTCGGACCGAAGGTTGGCAAGCAGATCGGCGAGATCAAGGCTGCCCTCGGCAAGCTCAACGGTTCGAAGGCCAAGGCTGAGCTTGACAGCACGGGCACGCTCAAGCTGTCGCTGGCCAGCGGGGAAGTCACGCTGACGCCGGAGGACGTCGAGGTCTCGATGGCACAGAAAGAGGGCTTCAACTGCCAGCGCTATAATGGTGTGACGATTGCACTCGATACGACTCTTACGGAGGAACTGCTTGAGGAAGGTTTCGTCCGTGAGATCATCAGCAAGGTCCAGACCATGCGCAAGGAAACTGGCTTTGAGGTTACAGACCATATCACGGTCAGCCTCAGCGGCAACGAAAAGCTCGAAGCAATTGTCAAGAAAAACGAGCAATATCTGAAGGATATCACGCTTGCTGATGCCGCATGCTATGGGAGCCTTGAAGGAACAGAAAAAGAATGGAACATTAATGGTGAGTCGCTTACGATTGCTGTGAAATAATTGTTCCTGTTGAATGGGAAAACCTTCTCCGCTTGCGAGAAGGTTTTTCTTATAGAATTATTTACTTGCTGGCAGGAAAATTGCATAAAAAAAAAGAATAGATAAAAAAGATTCTAATCGAGGAGGGCGGTTCATGGAGGAAAAAATTGAAACAGTTGATAAGCAGCAGGGACACGAGCATGAACATGAACACACTCATCAATTGGCAGATGGGTCCATTATTCGGCATACCCACGGCCATCAGCATAGCCATACCCAGACCAAGGCAGTGTTAAACCGCATGTCACGGCTTATTGGTCATTTGGAGGCAATTAAGCGCATGGTGGAAGATGGAAGAGACTGTAGTGAAGTCCTCGTGCAGTTGTCTGCGGTACGCAGTGCCATCAATGGCGTAAGTAAGATTATCCTCAAGGATCATTTAGAGCACTGTGTAGTCGATGCGGTAAGGGATAATGACCAAGAGACACTTGAGCATTTGAACAAGGCAATTGACCAGTTCATGAAATAAGGAACTGGCCAAGGGAGGAGGGCAAATTTATGGAACAGCTTCAGATAAAAGCAACGCTCGAACAGGCTGGGGTAGATTACGATAAAGGCTTGGAGCGCTTTATGGGAAATGTAGCGCTTTATCATAAGTTCCTGCTGAAATTCCTTAAGGACGGTTCCTATGAAGAGTTTGTCACCAGCTTGTCCGTTCAGGATATGGCCATGGCTGAAAAGAGCGTTCACACGTTGAAGGGAACCGCCGGCAATTTGAGTTTGATGAAATTATTCCGGGCGGCTGATGATACGGTACAGGCCATTCGCACCACCCAAGACAGCGCGGAAATCCAAAAGCTGGCAGAATTAGTAGGAGCAATTTATCGTGAAACTTGTGATGCCATTCGCAAGAGTGTAGGGGATTGATTGCAAGGGGCATTCTTCTAAAGGAAGAATGCCTTTTGTTTTGTGATACATGGTACGGTAAAAATTTGGAAAATCCGCTATGCTGAAATAGTTGTTGATAACGCATATTGATAAAAAAAATATATTTTCATATAGATACGTGATACAATATAGTAATAATTCAAACGTATGGAAATCGTTTCCTAGGAGGTCCCATTTATGGCACAGAATAAAATCGTAATCAGTCAGGTAATGATGCCGAGTCAGGCGAATCCGAATGGCAATGTCCATGGCGGGGAAATCATGAAAATGATGGATTCAACGGCTTATGCGGCAGCTCGCCGGTATGCTCGTTCCAATGTAGTTACGGCTCGTGTTGACGAGTTGGAGTTTCATTTGCCTATCCTGATTGGTGATTTGGTGACGTGTTCGGCGGAAATCGTTTTTGTGGGGCACAGTTCGATGGAGATAGCAGTCAATGTGGATGTGGAGGATCTCGAGCAGGAGGGGAAACCGCAGCGTGCCTTGACGGCCTATTTTACGATGGTGGCCCTGGACCGCAATGCGCGTCCTAAATCTGTTCCACCGTTGATTCTTGATACGGAAGAAGCCAAGCGGGCCTTTGAAGATGGACGCCGTCGTTATGAGGCGCACAAAGAGCGCAAAAGGATCCAGCGCGAGAAGGAAAATGCCCGTCTGGCGGCGAAGAAATCTCCGAGAGTACCGGAGGACAGTCATAAAAAATAAAAAAGTTTACAGTTTAACACGTAAATGCTTGCAAAATGTATTTTATTGTGATATTGTAGTATGCAACACAGAGAAATGCATAGCAGAGGAATAGTACGTATTCGGATGACTTCAGAGAGTTGTCGGTTGGTGAAAGACAATAGTGGATGGATACGGAACTCACCTTGAAGCAGTCCGCTGAAAGCCTGACAAGGCGAGTAGACCGGAACGGTTCCTGACCGTTATCGAACAGGAGGACTTGATGGAGTCTGTATGAGGTGCCGACAGGCACGAATTTGAGTGGTAACACGTAAGCTAGCCTTTCGTCTCTTAGAGATGAAGGGCTTTTATTTTTAGGAGGGATTCGCAGATGATGAATTATCAGAAGTACAGCAAAGGTTATTTTCTGCCGCCAGAGATTGATCTCGAATGGGCGAAAAAGGATGCACCAGATCATGCGCCAATCTGGTGCAGCGTGGATATGCGTGATGGCAATCAGGCGCTTATCACGCCGATGAACCTCGAGGAAAAGCTGGAATTCTATAAGATGCTCATCAAAGTCGGATTCAAGGAAATCGAGGTCGGTTTTCCGGCTGCCTCTGAGACTGAATACGAATTTCTGCGGCGGCTGGTGGAGGATGACCTGATTCCCGAGGATGTGACGATTCAGGTACTCACCCAGGCTCGGGAGCATATCATCCGTAAGACATTTGACGCACTCAAAGGCGTTAAGAATGCTATCGTTCATGTATATAATTCTACTTCGGTTGCCCAACGCCAGCAGGTGTTCCGCAAATCGAAGGAGGAAATCAAGCAGATGGCTGTCGATGGGGCCAAGCTCCTCAAGCAGCTGACCGAAGAGGCTGGTGCTGACTATCGCTTCGAGTATTCGCCTGAGTCCTTTACGGGCACGGAGCCAGAGTATGCGCTCGAAGTCTGCAATGCGGTGCTCGATGTCTGGCAGCCGACAGCTGATCGCAAGGCAATCATCAATCTGCCGGTTACCGTTGAGATGAGCATGCCTCATGTCTATGCGATGCAGGTTGCGTATATGAATAAGCATCTAAAATATCGTGATAATGTTGTCTTGTCGCTGCATCCGCATAATGACCGCGGCTGTGGTGTGGCTGATACGGAGATGGGAATCCTGGCAGGTGCTGACCGCGTGGAGGGGACGCTCTTTGGCAACGGTGAGCGCACGGGCAACGTGGATATTGTGACCGTGGGCATGAACATGTTTGCCCTGGGCGTTGATCCTGAGTTGGATTTCTCGAATATGTCCGAGTTGGTAGATACCTATGAACGCCTTACGCGAATGGAAGTCAGCTATCGTCAGCCTTATGCGGGCAAATTGGTTTTTGCGGCCTTCTCTGGTTCGCATCAGGATGCCATCGCCAAGGGCATGAAGTGGAAAGAGGAAAAGAACCCCGATAAATGGACGCTTCCCTATCTCTACATTGATCCGAAGGATGTTGGCCGTGAATATGACGGCGATGTCATCCGCATCAACAGCCAGTCCGGTAAGGGCGGTGTCGGCTTTATTATGGAGCAGAAATATGGGATCGAGATGCCGAAGAAGATGCGTGAGGATTTTGGTTACTGCGTTAAGAGTGTATCCGACCACAAACACAAAGAGCTCATGCCGGATGAAATTTTCCAGATTTTCCAGAACGAGTATGTCAACATCGTGGAGCCTTAT
>CALYVJ010000061.1 GCA_945494195.1 uncultured Selenomonas sp.
GAACGGGAAAGGGGCCAGACGTTCCGGGGTGCAGCAGCGTTAGGAGGAACATTTGCCTATGGCAAAACTGGAACAATGGCGTTATAATGATAGTAGCTATACGCTAAAAGTTTCGTGTAAAGAAGGCGATATTGTGGATGAAAAACCAGTGATGCTGATTGTTGATGATGTAGAAATCAACCGGGTTGTGCTGGCCCAGTTTTTTCAGGATGAATACACCATCATCGAGGCAGTAAATGGGCAGGAAGCCCTGAAGGTTATCGAGAGCCAATCCGTGAGCATTGTACTGGTTGACCTGGTCATGCCTGTCATGGATGGGTTTGAAGTGTTGTCTTATATCAAACATAATGATCAGCATGCCCAGATTCCTGTTATTGTCATGACGGCTCGCAGCGATGGCTCCAGTGAGGCGCGGGCTATGGAAATGGGGGCTGCCGATTATATCGTCAAACCGTATAACCCTACGATTGTGCGCTGCCGGGTTAAGAACGTCATGGCGCGGCAAGAAAATGAATGGCGCAAAGTGGAGCAGGTAGCCAAGGACCAGCAGCTGGCCCTTATGCATGGCTATATTGAAAAGGATTCGTTGACCGGAATCTACAACCGGGAAACCTTCTACCGCAAGGCTGCGGCACTGATGCAGGCGAATCGCGGCGTTTCCTATAATATTGTGTATCTCGATATCAGCTGTTTCAAGGCGATCAATGATATGTTCCGCATCGATACGGGCAATCTGGTCCTCAAAACGGTGGCGGTGTATTTCCAGGTAGTAGCTGGAGAAACGGGAATCTGCGGCCGCATCGAGGCCGATCATTTCGCTCTTTGCCTGCCGGCTTCCCAGGTGGACATGGATAGTATTATGGATGGCCTCGACAGCACGATTGCCTCACTGGGAATCAGCCATAATATCGTTTTTCATGCGGGGGTATATCCGGTGGATAATGCCTTCCTGCCTATTGATCAGATGTGTGGCCGGGCTTATATGGCACTTAGCCGTATCAAAGACGATTATAAGGCACGGTATGCTTATTACGACCAAGGTATGCGGGATCTGATGATTGAGGAGCAGATGATTGTCCGCGATATGGAGTTTGCGCTGGTGGGGCGTCAGTTCTGCATCTATCTGCAGCCGGTCTACAATATCAAAACCAACGAAATCGTTTCGGTGGAGGCTTTGGCGCGCTGGAATCATCCCCATAACGGCCTCATTTCGCCAGCGCGGTTTATCCCGGTGTTTGAGCGCAGCGGCTTTATCGGTCGGCTGGACCGGTTCATCTGGGAGGAGGCCTGCCGGTTCTTGAGTCTCCAGCGGGAGTGCGGCGGCAAGGTGGTGCCGGTAGCGGTCAATGTGTCCCGGCTGGATTTCTACAAGCTGGGATTGCTGGACTTCTTGCAGGATTTGCTGAAAAAATACGAGCTGGAGCCTTGGATGCTCCGGCTTGAGGTGACGGAAAGTGCCTATACGGACAATCCGCAGCAGATGATTGAAATGGTGGAAAAGCTCCGGGAAAGTGGGTTCGTGGTTATCATGGACGATTTTGGCAAGGGCTATTCGTCGCTGAATCTGCTAAAAGATCTCGCCGTCGATGCGCTGAAAATCGATATGTCTTTGCTTCAGGAAGTCGAGCGTTCCGAGCGGGCAGGGGTCATCATGGAAACGGTGGTGGCCATGGCCAAGAAGCTGGATATGGATATCATTGTGGAAGGCGTCGAGACGAAAGACCAAGTGGAATATCTCGCTGGTATCGGCTGCGAGATGATACAGGGCTATTATTTCTCGCGGCCGCTTCCTGAGGCCGACTTTTCGGTACGGATGCTTCGCGAGCAGGCAGCAGACTAAAGGAGAATTTTTTTGAATCACAATATCGGAGCTTTTATTTTTGATATGGATGGGGTTATCATCGACAGCGAGCCCATCCATTCCCGGGTCAAGATGGATACCTTCCGTCATTTTGGCCTTCCCTTTGACGAGGCGGACCTCATTCATTATATGGGCCGTACCAGTGGCGAAATGTTCCAAGAGGTCATCGATAGCGCTGGGCGCAGGGACCTTACGCCAGAGGAACTGACGGACTACAAGCATAAGCACTATCTGGAAGTGCTCAAAAGCGGCGAAATCGAGCCGGTCAAGGGCACGGTGGAACTCATAAAGGAGCTTTATGCGGCAGGGATTCCGATGGCCCTGGCGACTTCCTCGTGGCCAGTGGTGGTGGATGCCGTGCTGGATGGATTTGGCATTCGGCCGTATTTTAGGTCCGTGCTGTCTGGCAGTGAGCTGCCTGCCAGCAAACCGGACCCGGCAATCTACCAGATAACGGCCCAGCGTCTAGGCGTAAGTCCGGCAGACTGCGTCGTGCTGGAGGATACGCGAAATGGCATCCTGGCGGCCAAAGGAGCCGGCATGTACTGCATCGCCTATCGCAACCCGAATTCGGGAAAGCAGGATTTAAGCCTTGCCGACCGCATTGTGGAAGATATCCGTGAGATAAAAATTGAGACTTTATAAATAAAAGCGCTTTCGGTGAGAGGTTATATCTGTTCACTATGTTTATCCAATAATTGATTAAATATGCAATAGCCTGATAGAAAGATAGATTGTCTTTTTATTGGGCTATTGCTGTATGGAGGTATAATATGTCAAAGATAACAGCAGTAAATCCATATACGGATGATTATGAACAACTATTACAGCAGATGGTTTTTGACGCTGACCAAGATGAGTTACATGATATTATATAATTCGCTACAAACCGTTTCGATGTTGAGCGAAAAAGAGGCCCTTATGAGTGAGCGTAAAGATTGTCACTCATAAGAGGCCTCTTTGGGTTGTATTAGTAGAAATAAAGTTCGTATATTGTTGCGACGATGGATTACACGATAGCGAAGCTTTCGATGGCGCCATACTGGATGAATGGCGTGGCATCGGTGGGGTCGCCTTCTAGGATTGCCTGACGAACAACTTCCACGTTGTCTTCGGCGATGTGGATGCGGCCTTCGGCTTGTTCTTCCTCTACCTTGGTCAGCAGTGCTTTACGGGCGACTTTGAGATCACGGTAGATTTCCTGATTGTAGAACACATTCATGGATTTCTGGCTTTTATCTTCGTCGCAGTTGAAGAAGATAAAGGCTTTCTTCTCTTTCATATAGAATCCCCCTTTTCGGCCAAATACTTTCGTAAAGTTTTTGGATATGCTGACATTATATCACAATTTTTGCCGAATGATAACTCGGAAGGTTAAGGGCGTGTAAAATTGTATAATAAGATGAAACAAGACCATACAAAGGGTTTGACAAATAAAAATGAATAGAGTAAAGTAACAATTGTACAGAATTGTTTATAATTGTTTGAAATAAACAGCAATTCAAAAACTGAAGTCCTGGAGGGATATGTCATGGCTATGATTAAAAAAGAAGCATTCGGCAAACTCAGTGATGGACGGGCCGTGGAGCTTTATACGCTGCGCAATACGAAGGGCACCGAAGCCAAGATAACGACGTATGGGGCACGGCTGGTGAGCTGGCGCGTCATGGGACCGCAGGCGAAATTCGTCGATGTTGTGCTAGGCTATGCCGATGCGTCGGCCTATGAGAAGGACGATACTAGCATGGGCGGCATTGTTGGACGCCATGCCAACCGCATTGCCGGCGGCAAGGTCGTTTTGAACGGCAAGGAGTATCAGCTCGACCGCAATACGGGTTCCAAGATGCAGAATCATATCCATGGCGGTTTTAAAGGGTTTCATGACCAGCTGTGGACGGCCGAGGAAGTCTATGAAGGCGTCAAGTTTACCTATCATGCGAAAGATGGGGAGGGCGGCTATCCTGGCAATATGACGGTGTCGGTGCTTTATTCCCTGTCGAACGACAACGAGCTTTCTATTAGCTATGAAGCAACCTGTGATCAGGACACGATTTGCAATCTGACCAATCATACCTATTTCAACCTCGATGGTTTTGAATCGCCGTCGGTTTTGGATCAGAAGATACAGCTGTTTGCGGATACGTATACTTGGGCGGATGAAGAATCCCTGCCCGATGGGCGCATCATGGAGGTGGCGGGAACGCCGATGGACCTCCGCCAGCCTACCCGCATTGGGGAACATATCGATGATGATTTTGACGAACTTCAGATGGGCAAGGGCTATGACCACAATTGGATTATTCGCGACGAGAAGCCGGTGGTGGAGATGAAGCCGGGAATGTTCGGCTATGATCCGCATTGCCCGCTGGATTATCTGAAGGGTGGCCTCAAGAAAGCGGCTTATGCCGAATCGGATAAGACGGGGCTTACGCTGACCTGCTATACGACCCAGCCAGGGGTTCAGTTCTATACGGGCAATTTCCTTTGCGGCGGCATCAAGGGGAAAAATGGCGTGGAGTTCCCCCGTCGCTCGGGGTTCTGCCTCGAGACGCAGTTCTATCCCAACTCACCGGCCAATCCTTCATTTCCCCAGCCAGTCCTCAAGAAGGGGGAGACTTTTAAGGCGCAGACCGTATATGTCCTTTGGCCGAAAGATTAAGGGGTGGCGAAGATGCAAGGAAGATACACGATGACGTTTCCCGATTATACCATTGGGGTGGAAGCGTATGAAAAAATTCGCGAGGTGTGCCCGCGCTATGGCAAGACCGTAGTGGTTATCGGCGGCCGCAAGGGCATCGAGGCGGCGCAGGAGAAAATGACTAAGGCCGTAGAAGGTGTTGGCCTGGAATTTACGGGCTTTTTGCTGGCGGGGAAGGAATCCTCCTATGAGAATGTGGAGAAAATCTGCAATGACCAGGCTTTTATCGATGCGGATATGATTTTTGCCGTGGGTGGCGGCAAGGCCATTGATACGGCCAAGCAGGCAGCGCATACCCGGCATAAGCCGTTTTTTGCGTTCCCCACGGTGGCCGGGAGCTGTGCGGCGGCGGATAGCATCGCCACCATCTACAACGAGGATGGAACCTTCCGGGAGTATGCCTATTCCAATGAGCCGCCGGTGCATGTTTTTCTCTGCACCCGGATGCTGGCTCAGGCACCGGTGGAGTTTTTGCTGCGGGGCATCAGCGATACGATGGCCAAATACTATGAGGCACAGATTGCTTCACGCGGCAAGACACTGGGGCATCGGGACGGCATGGGAATCGCCCTTTCCCGGATGTGCCTGGATCCGCTCTATGCCTATGGAGAACAAGCGGTGGCCGACAATAAGGCCCAGAAGGCTACGGCGGCCTTTGAGGAAGTGGTGCTTTCCATTGTCATGACCAGTGGCATGGTATCGAATTTTGCGGCACCGGAATACAACGGTCATATAGCCCACACGTTGTTTACCGAGCTGACGAATATTTCGGCGGGGGAAAATGGCTGTGAAAAGCACAGCGGGCTGGCCGCTTATGGTATTTTGCTGTTGCTTTTGTGTGATGGCCAGCAGGAGGAGTTTTCGCGTTTTTATGAATTCTGCAGGAAAATCGGACTGCCGACCAGCCGCCAGGATATCTGTGCTAGTGAGGAGGATATCCGCCGGGTGTTCAAGGCGACCGAGGCCAAGCAGGAAGTGGGCATTATGCCGTATAAAATCACCCAGGATATGTTGCATGCTGCCGCAGACAAACTGGAACAGATGAGAACGGAATAAGGAGAACCAGCTTTAGGGGGTAAGACTATGAATATCCATGAGTATCAAAGCAAAGCAATCCTCAAATCCTATGGGGTTAACGTACCTAATGGAATGCCGGCATTCAGCGTGGAGGAGGCAGTGGAAAATGCCAAACAGCTGAGCACTCCGGTGGTGGTAGTCAAGGCGCAGATTCATGCTGGCGGCCGGGGAAAGGCTGGTGGCGTGAAGATTGCCAAAAACCTCGAAGAGGTCAAACAGTACGCCGGGGAAATCCTCGGGAAAACGCTGGTAACGAAACAGACGGGCCCTGAGGGCAAGAAGGTAAACCGCCTGCTTATCGAGGAAGGTTCGAACATCAAGAAGGAATACTACCTCTCCTTTGTCATTGATCGCCAGACGGCGCGTGTTGTCATGATGGGCTCGGAAGAGGGCGGCATGGAAATCGAGAAGGTGGCGGCAGAGATGCCGGATAAGATTTTCAAGGAGTACATTGACCCCGCGGTGGGGCTGATGCCCTTCCAGGCCAGCCGCATGGCTTATGCGATGCATTTCCCCCAGCCGGCAATCCGCAAGGTGACAAAACTTATGGGCTGTCTCTATCAGGCTTTTGTCGGCAAGGATTGCAGCCTGGCGGAAATCAATCCGCTGGTGGTGACTGCTGATGACGATGTGGTGGCCCTCGATGCGAAGCTCAATTTTGATGACAGTGCGCTTTTCCGACATCCCGATGTGGAGGCCCTGCGGGATGAGAGCGAGGAAGATGCCAAGGAGCGCCGGGCGGCAGAAGCAGGCCTCAACTACGTCAACCTGGGCGGCGATGTGGCCTGCATGGTAAATGGCGCAGGCCTGGCCATGGCTACGGTGGATATCATCAAATACTATGGCGGTGAGCCAGCCAACTTCCTGGATGTCGGTGGCGACAGCACACCGGAAAAGATTGCCGAGGCCTTTAACATCATGCTCGACGGCGGACAGGCCAAGGGGATTTTTGTCAATATCTTTGGCGGCATCAACAAGTGTGACCTCGTAGCTGAGGGCATTGTGGAAGCGGCGAAGATTATCTCGCCGGATGGCAAGAGCCTGCCGGTGCCGGTAGTCGTTCGCTTGGAGGGGACGAATGTGGAGCGTGGCCGTGAAATCCTGAAGAACACGCCGATTAAAAATGTCATCATGGCGCCCACTATGGAGGGCGGCGCTGAGGAGATTGTCAGACTGGTTAAAGAAGCGGAGGCGTGAATCATGGGTGTTTTAGTGGGGAAAGATACGAAGGTAATCGTTCAGGGAATTACGGGTAAGGCCGCAGCCTTCCACACGAAACAGATGCTGGACTACGGGACGAAGATTGTCGCCGGAGTTACGCCGGGCAAGGCGGGTCAGCAGGTTGAGGGCGTTCCGGTGTTCAATACGGTCAAAGAGGCAGTGGCGGCAACTGGGGCAACGGCATCGGTGATCTATGTGCCGGCACGTTTTGCGGCCGATTCCATCATGGAGGCGGTTGATGCCGGGCTGGAGCTTGCCGTCTGCATAACGGAGCATATTCCCGTGCAGGATATGGTAAAGGTTCGCCGCTATATGGAAGGGAAAAAGACGCGCCTCATCGGCCCTAACTGCCCGGGAATCCTTACGGCGGACGAGGCAAAGCTGGGCATTATCCCTGGCTATATTTACAAAAAAGGCCATGTAGGGGTTATTTCCCGTTCGGGAACGCTTACCTATGAGGCATCGTTCCAGCTCACGGCGGCAGGTATTGGCCAGACTACGGCCATCGGTATCGGCGGTGACCCGGTAAAGGGGACGGATTTCATCGATGCCCTGAAGCTCTTTAAGGATGATCCGGACACCAAAGCTGTGCTCATGATTGGCGAAATCGGCGGCACGGCAGAGGAGGATGCCGCGAAGTGGATGGCGGAAAATATGCCGGACAAACCGGTGGCGGCGTTTATCTCGGGCCGGCAGGCGCCTCCGGGCAAACGCATGGGGCATGCGGGCGCAATCATTAGTGGCGGCAAGGGAACCGCTGCCGATAAAATCAAGGCGCTCAATGCCGTTGGCATCGAGGTGGCTGATACGGTGGCTCATATTGGGGAAACCGTGGTAGCGACGCTGAAAAAAGCGGGCATTTATGAGGAATGCCATACGTGCTGAAAGAATAGTTAGTGGGGAATATTCAAAGGGGCTGTAAAGCACCTTTATATTGACACAAAAGGTAGAAGCCTTTTTTACAAATTACCGTTTGCAGGGGAGCAGTACCCAGTTCGTGTTCGAGGTAAGTCGTCGGCGGCGTGGGCCCCAGTACCAACGCTCCACCGGTGACAACCCGCTACAAGAAATTTTTGCCTTTTAATTAAGAGTTGGAAAACAGTTAAACGCGCTTCGCTTGGACGAAACTGCTTTTCCAACGAGAACGCAGGCAAAAATTTCTTGCTTCACGCGGAACGTCAAGGCTACGCTTATGGTACTGGGGCCCCCGCCGCCTCGGTTAGAGTCGGCACGAATTGCTGCGCCCTCG
>CALYVJ010000062.1 GCA_945494195.1 uncultured Selenomonas sp.
CTTTGGTTATTTATTTATCGAATAGCCAGTTATCCCTGCCCCCATGATTAGCGTACTTCTGTTACGACGCCATTTTTGGTATAGACATAAAAATTCTTGCCATTGTGGTTAAACACATACTGCTTGATTTCTCCATCGCTGGTCTTACTGGAATTCACATGGTCCGGCTGCCCCATAGCCGCCGGAATCTTTTCCTCCGGATCTCCTGAGCGAATATTGCCATACTGTCCTTCCTTCATGGATTGCTTATGGGAGGCTGCATTTTCCGCATCGAGCTTAGCCTGTTTCTTGGCTTCCTTTTCCATGCCGAGAATCAGCCGCTTGAACGGAATAATCTTATCCTGCAGAATCCCATTGTAATTGTCGGGGAATGAGGCTACGAGCTTTTGCAACTCTGCATTCTCATTGACATTTATATTGGTCATATGACCGCCATAAGTGCTGACCTGCTTCATCGCCTTAGCATAGGTGATAAGCACATCGGCATTCGGGCAGTCATCGGCCATTTTTTCGGCGATTTGTGCACTATCAAAATCATGCAACAGTTCCAGCGCTTTATCAATCTGCTCCGGGTCTGGTTTCGTAAACGACAGCCCCTGCAAAATATTTACCGCCTGCTGGTATTTCTTTGTCAAGGCTGCCTTGTATTCGCCATCCAATTCCTGGCTGTACTCGTGCACGACCTGTGCCTTCATCTCATGAAATCCGTTGATACCGCCGATAACAGCAGCGGCCCCCCCCAGCAGTACTGCCAGTACAGCCAACGGATAGCGGCGACGGCGCAGGAAAATGCCACCGACTGCAAAAACCAGCAATGGACAAGCCAAAAACAACATAATTGTTAATACCGACATAGTATCCCCCTTAGAATCGAACCACTCTTATTATTCTATCATTGACAAAGTTTTGGGTAAATGGGACCTATGGCATAAAATAATCAACATTCCAGCTTTTGGCTCAATCGTTCAGCCAGTAATGTGTATCGCTTGCGCGTGCGGTCATTCTCCACTGCCGTCGACAGAGCGGCTTTGCTTCCCACCAGGATAACAAGACGTTTGGCCCTGGTCACCGCTGTATAGAGCAAATTGCGCTGCAGCATGATGTGATGCCCCGGCGTAAGCGGCAGGATGATGACCGGGTATTCACTTCCCTGGCTCTTATGCACACTCATGGCATAGGCCAGCATCAGCTCTCCCAGTTCACTTTTTTCGTAATCCGCACTGATTTCTTCACTGAATTTCACAGTGATATGACTTGGCTCCACAGCGGTGATAAAGCCAATGTCGCCGTTGAATACCTGTTTCGTATAATTGTTTTTCGTCTGCATGACCTTGTCCCCATATCGGAAAGTCTGCACACTATTGACGAATTCTGCCTTACGGGGACTTTTGGGGTTCAAAACATCCTGAAGCATCTTGTTGAGGTTCGCTACCCCGCATTCCTGCCGGTGCATCGGCGACAACACCTGCGCATCGGTCAAAGGGTTATATCCCATATCCGGCAGCGTTTCCTGACAAAGACGGACGATTACTTCTGCCGTCTGCGGGGCATCCAAGCACTCGATAAATTGGAAATCTCCTGTCTGCCGGCACTGGGGCAGCCGGCCGGCATTTATGGCATGGGCATTGAGCACGATCGTACTTTCCTCGTTTTGACGGAATACTTCCGTCAAGCGCACGCTGGGAATCGTTCCCGAGCGCAGGATGTCCTTTAATACAGACCCAGGCCCCACTGCCGGCAGCTGATCCACATCCCCTACCAGAATCACGTGACAGCCATCGGGAACGGCCTCCAAGAAATGCTGCATGAGCACAATATCCGTCATCGACACTTCATCGAGAATGATGGCATCGGCTTCCAGCTGCTCATCCGAATCCTTGGCAAACATAGAACCGCCGTCCTCCTGCCGTCCGCCTTGGGCTTCCAGCATACGGTGGATAGTCATGGTCTTGCGTCCCGTTGCCTCAGCCAGACGCTTTGCCGCTCTTCCCGTTGGAGCTCCCAGCAGGATTTCCAGTCCCGCCAGCTCCAACATATCCAGCATACCACGGACTACAGTAGTCTTACCAGTACCCGGACCACCAGTCAACACGAAAATGCCATGGGTGAGTACCGCAGCCATAGCTTCCCGCTGTTCCCTGGCCAAATCCAGCCCGGTCATTGTTTCCCATTCCGTTACAAGCTTATCCGGGTCAGCCACCGACAGCGGATTGGCATATTTCTGCAGGTATAGAAGTTTTCTGGCCACTTTCTTTTCTGCCCGATAAAGATACGGCGGATAAATCAGGGCATCGGCCCCCACGTATTCCACGGACAGCCGCTGCATATCCAGCTGTTTTTTCAGCACTTTGCGGACACTGTCCCTGTCTACTTGCAAAAGCTTTGCCGCCTTTTCCACCAAGGAACCCTCGGGAATACAACAATGTCCATTCAACGAAATCTGCTGCAAGGCGTAATCAATGCCAGCAGCCACCCGGTCCTCATTATCCCTTGTCATTCCCAAGCTGGCCGCAATGGCATCCGCCGTGGCAAAACCAATGCCTTCGATTTCCTGGGCCAGCTGATAGGGATGACTCTCCAGCATATCCAGCGCAAAGGAACTGTATTTCTTATAAATACGCGCCGCAAAGGAACCTGAAACGCCATGGCTTTCGAGCCATACCATGATATCGCGAAGCTCTGACTGATCCATATACGAGGCCACAATCTTCTCGGCTGTCTTATGGCCGATGCCCTCCACCAATTCCAGTTGATGCGGCTTCTTCTCGATGATATCAAGGGTATCGGCACCGAACTTGGCTACAATGCGTTTTGCCATCGCTGGACCTACGCCTTCAATAACTCCTGACCCCAGGAACCGTTCGATTCCTTCCACGCTGGTCGGCGCTTCAAGACGCATGCTGCTGGCCTTGAACTGTTGGCCAAACCGCGGATGGGTAATCCAGTTTCCCTTGAGATGTATTTGCTGCCCCACCAGCGGCGGCTCACAGCCCACCGTCACATTAACACGGCTGTTTTGATGCGTCGGACGCAGGCGAAATACAGCAAATTGTCCATCATCACTGGCGAAAATTATACTGTCCACAAGACCTTCCAATTCTTCTTCGTCCTGCAGTCCCAACGATATCTGCTGGTATTCCGAATTTGCCATAGCCTGCTGCTCCTTTCGTTACGCTTCTGTCAAACGTTCCCACTTCGCATAGCGTTGCTCGATTTCCTCTTCTTTGGCCGCATAGGCCTCGGCAATCTCCTGGCTTTTCACGGGATCGGCCTGAACTGCTGGATCATTCATCTGATATTCCAGCCCCTTGAGTTCTGCCTCAGCCATGGCGATTTCTGCCTCTGCCCGCTGGATCATTTCCGTTCGCTTGGCATCGCTCATGCTCTGGATGCGCCTTAATTCTGCCTTAGCCTTCTCCTCTGCTTTAGCCTTGTCTTCGTTAGCAGAAGAACCAGTCTCGCCAGCTTTCTTTCTTGCCTTGGCACGTTTTTCTTTCTCTCGTGCTTCTTGGATTTTCGCCGCTTTTTCCGCTTCCAGATGTTCTTCCTCGGCCTCGGCTTCAGCCAACTCCTTTTTCATCAGGTAATAGCTGTAATTGCCCATATATTCCGTAATGGAACCATTTTCCAACTCCAAGGTACAGTTTGCCACCTTGTCCAGGAAATAACGGTCATGAGAAACGGCCAAGAACGTGCCCGGATACGCCATGAGGGCTTCCTCCACTGCCTCCCGGGCCGGAATGTCCAAATGGTTTGTCGGCTCATCGAGCACCAAGAAATTCGCCCCCGTTAACATGAGTTTCAAAAAAGCCACCCGGGACTGTTCTCCACCAGACAAATCGCCAATACGGCGAAGTACTTCATCGCCATGAAATAAGAATGCTCCCAGATATTTTCGCGCCTGCTCTTCGCCAATGCCATACTCATACATGATTTCATCCAATACGGTATTTTCCATATGAAGACCCTCATGCTGCTGCGAGAAATAACCAATCTTCACCCGGCTGCCAATTTTCACGCGGCCAGTAGGCGATTCCAGTTCGCCTACCAGTACCCGCAGCAGTGTGGTCTTGCCAGCGCCATTGGGGCCCACCAGAGCCACACCATCCCCCTTGCGGATCAACAGGGAAATATCCTGGAAAATAGTACGCGCTCCAAAGGACATCGATACCTCTTCAAGTTCCGCTACGCGCTGCGCACATTCCGGCGGCGTATTGAGCGCAAAGTAGTTAAACGAAGCATCCTCTGGTGGCAGAACAATCCGTTCCAAGCGGTTGAGCTGGCTCTGTCGCCCGCGGGCCTGCTTGGACTTGATTCCCGCCTTGTATTTTCGGATGTATTCCTCAGTTTTCCGAATATGTTCCTGCTGTTTTTCATAAGCGGACTGCAAAGCTGCGCGGCGCTGCGTCTTGACCTTCATGAAATACGTGTAATTACCTTCATAGCTGGTAACCGTTTTATTTTCGAGTTCAAGGATACGGGTAGCCACTTTATCCAAGAAATAGCGGTCATGCGAAATGAGCAGCACCCCGCCATTATAGCTCTTGAGAAAGCCTTCCAGCCATTCGATCATATGAATGTCCAAGTGATTGGTCGGCTCATCAAGGAACAGGAAATCCGGTTCCCGCAGCAAAGCTTTGACCAAGCAGATACGGGTTTTCTGTCCACCAGAAAAATGCTGAACATCCTTGGCAAAATCCTCTTCGGTAAAGCCGAGGCCAAAAGCAATCCGGCGGATTCTGCTCTCGTAATCGTAACCTTCCAAGCGTTCGAACTGCTCCACCACTTTGCTGTAGGCAGCCATAGTCTCCTCATCATGGTCCACTGCAATCTTCTTTTCCAACGCGCGCTTGCGCTCCCCCAATTCGATGATATCATCGAAGGCCCGGCGAAACTCGTCATAAAGTGTGCCCTCACCAAAATCAGACTGCTGCTCCACGTAGCCAATGGTATCGGCACTGTCGAATTGAATCTGACCACCATCTGCTTCCACTTGCCCCATGAGTATTTTCATCAAGGTACTTTTACCTGCACCATTGGCACCGACAAAGCCGACGCGTTCCCCTCGTCTCACCTCGAAGTTTACCTCATGGAATAACTCTTCCACGCCAAAGGCCTTGGCCAGCCCATTGACTCTCAATATACCCAAAATCTTTTCACCTCAAGAATATTTGTTCGTCTAATATAGGTTGACGGAGCTATGCTCCGTCAACCTCTTCTTATTTGCGATAATCCACACCAATATGCACTACCGCTTGGTTTGAACTGCCTCCATCCATGATTACGCACTTAAAGGGCATGCCGTAGAATACATCGTTATTGCGTGTAAACGTAGTGATTGTCGTCTGGGTGCGGGAACTGGTGATCCCCGTTTCCACCCCTGAAATGACAAATCCCTTGCGCTGCAGGATGCCTGCTACTTCTGCACCGGCCCCATTGATGCCGCTGTCGTTAATGACCATAACAGAAATCTGCGACGGCTTCATCGGCTTTTTATCCTGCTCTTTTGCCACTGCCTCCTCTTGGATTGTTCCGGAGGAATTCTTGGACTGCGCCAAAATCTGCATATTCTTCGGCAGGGATTTCATATATTCATCTTCATCCGCCTGAGCCTTAGCCTTGGCATCCTCTGATAACTCCAGACCTAACTCCTCCATGATGAGCTGTCTTAGATCTGTGATATCCGGAATCCAATAACTGACATCCTGAAGATAAGCCGGCTGCCCTGGCACCATTTGTGCCGTAAGGCCGTTATCATGGACACTCTTCATGAGCTTGGCAAACTGCAGCAATTCTGTAAGCGACATATCCGTCGTAACCGCCGAATTGATTTCCTCTATCAGCTTCGGAAGCCGTGGCAGCATCTGCGGCGAAATCATCTTGGCCAGACAAGCCTTAACGAATTTCTGCTGACGGCCAATACGGCCGATATCGCCCTCACCATCACGATAGCGCACATATTGGATGGCTTTCTTGCCATCCATGTGCTGCTCCCCAGGGTAAAGGTCGATAACCAAACCACCGTTATCATCCCAAGGGTCTTCGTAATGCATGCGCTTTTCCACATTGATATCCACACCTCCCAACGCATCGATGATGCGCTCGAAAGCCGTGGTATTGATCAACACATAATGATCTATCTTCACCCCCAGCAAAGACTCAACGGATTTTTGCGTGAGCTCCTGACCACCATACGCATATGCATGATTGATTTTTTCGTAATCATGTCCCTCAATAGGCACTCGCGTATCACGCGGCACCGACATCAGCGCCGCCTTTCCCTTATCCATATCAACAGCTGTCACCATCATCGTATCACTCCGGCCCGTATCGCCCTGCCGGCTGTCGATGCCAAGAATCATCACGTGAACGATCTCATCATCGGATATCACCGCATCGATTCCAGACTGGTTATGTTCTTTTACGTGCTGTCCCCAGACACTCCCCATGACAGCAACCAGTATCACTAACAGCAGCATCAATACCATTTTGACGCGCTTATAACTGCGTTTCTGTCTGCGTTTTTGCCGCATTCCATCGCGCTCCTTAGCTTTTAATTTAACCCCATTAGTATAACAAAAAAAAGCCCTCTCCGCAAACAGAAACGGCCTTTTCAAAAGATTCCATCAAAGCAAATAAATGGATGGGTCAATATTGATTTCATGAATAAAATGACGCAGGTCATTGTCATTTATAACCATTTCGATTACCTGATTGCCCGCAGGATCCTTTGACAAGTCAACCGTATGCGGAGCACTGAGGATATTGGCAGCCTCATCGGCAAAGAGGACCACGGTCGGCGTCTCCGTCTTGCCGAAAGTGCATTCCTTGACAATGCCATACCCGTAAATCGTCTTGAGCACCGTGCCCGTCGGATAAAGGGAGATATTATTAAAGAACAACTTGAGCAAATCCTGATCAAACTGCCCTTGATTGACAGTTCTCATGATGTTATAAGCAATATTAGGCGTATAAGCCTTTTTATACGGACGCTCACTGGTCAATGCATCATACACATCGGCAATTGCAACGATTTTTGCGTAGCGATGAATTTGTTTGTCCTTAAGCCCCCGCGGATAACCATGCCCATCGATATGTTCATGATGTTCCGATGCTATGGCTGCCAGAATCGCCGGCGACGGCAGACTCAGTTCCATATCTTTAATGCGCTTCGCACCATCCAAAGGGTGACGCTTGACAATGGAAAACTCCTCATCCGAAAGCCCCGTTGTCTTTGTCAGAATAGCTGCCGGGACATTGATTTTCCCTAAATCATGCAAGAGAGCCCCTAAAGTCAACAACAACAAATCCTGTTTTGTATAGTGGCAAAGCATCCCAAGCATTGCCGACAAAATTGCTACATTTACGCTGTGAGCAAAAGTATACGTATCATGAAGACGAATATCCGTCAGCTGAACGAGATTCTCACGGCGGTCAATGAGATCGAAAATAATATTTTCCGAAATTCCCTGCATAGCATCCACATCCAGCTGACCTTGCTTCTCGACACTTTGGAAGGTATCATAAACCCTCTCAATTGCATTGATGCGTGTTTTTTCCTGGACAATATCCTCCGGTGGCATCAACTGAAAATTTGGATTCGCAGAAGTAACCGCTACGGTTGGAATACCGATTTTCTCAAGCTGTCGGATATATTCATTGGTAATCGGCTGCCCCTTTACTAAATAGCAAGCACCATGCTGATTATAGATACTCTGCGCAATTATCATACCCTGCTTGAGATTTTTCACCGAAAGGCGTAGCATTGTCTATCAATCCCTTCTCCCCAAAGATTCATAGTTACACTATTATTATGATAACGTATTTCGAACGAAATGAAAAGGAATGTACAAAAAAAAGCATCCACAAATGTGAATGCTTCGCTTTAACTGGCAACTCCCTATCCTCCCAGTCCGTCTCCAGACAAGTACTTTCGGCGTATATGTGCTTAACTACTGTGTTCGGTATGGGAACAGGTGGAACCACATAGCCAGCGTCACCACCTTGAAGACATCAATGCAAATTGCAGAAGCGCTTAAATTCAACTTTGGACAAGCA
>CALYVJ010000063.1 GCA_945494195.1 uncultured Selenomonas sp.
GATCGTTTGATGGATGCCTATGATAAACAGTATCCGAAGTATGGTTTTGCGCAGCATAAAGGATATGGTACCGCGCAGCACCTTGAGGCGTTGAAAAAATACGGACCATGCCCGATTCATCGTATGTCCTTCGAACCAATCCGCTCGCTGGTCAATGGTAGGGAGTAAAAAATTCAGTCTATGGATAAAGGTGTGTGAAAGCGATGCCAATGGAAACGTCTATGAATATAGGAATCCGCCCCGTCGACCGCCCTCAGTCTACCGGCAGTACCGAAGGCGTTTCTCGCCGCGAAGATGGAGGCGGCTCGTCAGCTGCGTTTAGTCCGAAAACGAATGTGTCGATAAAAAATGCTGTGGATGATATGGCAGGGCTGTTGTCGAAAATTGCCAGCAATCAGACCGAGGCTGTTGATAAGATGCCGGAGGATTTACAAAAAGTCATTCAAAATGTCTTGAAACAGGCCTTTTCGTTGGAGGAAACCATGGGGCAAGGGTTGGGGAGTACTCTTGAAAGTCAACGGTTTTCTATGGACCAATTGTCAGCGCTTTCTCGGATGCTTTCGCAGCTGGGGAATATGGCAGAGAAGGGAATGCCGATTGAGGTCAGTGATGAGTTGCGGGCGTTGCTGACAAATTTAAAGGCAATGGTGTCAGCTGAAAGTGGTTCGTCGCTGGAACCCGTGCTTTTGACAAAGGCTGCTTTTGAACTGCTCGACAATAAAAGTTTTTCGGAATTGCCCAAGGAAGTTCAGGAACTCTTGTTAGTGCTACAGCCACAAGGGCAGACCGTGGCAATGAATCCTGGCGGGGAAAGTTCGCTGGCGTTTTTGAAGCAATTGGTTCAGTACTTTATGCCACGGCCGGCTGCTGAGAGCGGGCAGGCACAACAAAACCAGCAAATGCCGCAGCCGCAAACACAGCAGGGTGCGAACGGTCAGTCTGGACAGAATAGAGCATTGCCAGGGCAGCAGACTGCTGGGCAGGAAACTGTGGGACAGAAAAATGCGGCAGCACAGACGCAAAATGCGGCGTTGACAAGTCAAAATTTGACTAGTCAACAAGCGGGAAGACAAATGGAAAATAATCCTGCTGTGCTGCAAAATCAGCAGCTCCCGCAGGGGCAAAGCAGTTCATCCAGCCCGCAAGGACAGGCGGGGCAGCCTGGACAGACGGGGACGCAGGGACAGTCGGCGCAGTCCAGTGCCCAGCAGGCGGGCTTTTCGCAGGGCCAGCCGCCAGCCCAGACGGGCGGCCAACCGGCACAAACGGGGCAGTCGGCGGGAAATATGCTGTCGGGGCAAAACACCAGCGGAACCTTGCCTGGCCAAACGGGGCAAAATTCAGGGGCAGCAGAGCAGAATTCGACGTTTGCGAATCGAAATGGAGAAAAACCACCGGGCAGGATGCCCGGCCCGCAGGAGAATCCGGCAGCGGCACAAAAAAATGCAGGGAACTTTCAGCAGGCAGCGATGCAGCAGGCGAAGTCGCAGCTCATGAGCCAGACCATGGAAAATACACAGCAGGCCATGAATACGATGAAGGACTTGGCACAGCTGTTGATGAAGAATACGGAAATGAGTCAGCGCGATATGGTGCTGTTACAGAATTTTGTTAATGGCAAAAATGGTACGCTTAGTGAACAGGATGCGAAACAATTGCAACAGCTCATACGGCTCTGTCAGCAGAATGTGCCGGCGACAGTCCAGCAGGCCGCTTATCAGCAGGATATTCCGGATTTACCGCGGTTGTGGGCGTTTATGCAGCTTTGCGATATGACGATAGCTAAGCGCATGACTGCGCGGCAGCTAAAAAAAGCCGGCAAGGATGTGGCGACCTTTGTCCTTTCAATGCGCAATTCCATGGAAGGCGGAAATTCTGCGGTACAGGGGCAGCGATCGCTTAATTTTATGCTCCCTATGTATATGGGAGACGATAGTACCTATCCTTCTTATATTCATGTCTATGATGAAAAACAGCCAGACCCAGAGACAGGGGAGCTGAAGAAGGAAACGTGGCTGCGACTCTGTGTCCTTACGGATAACATTGGAGCCGTGGAGATTATCTGTCGCGTTTATCAGGAAAATCAGCTGGATATGCGTGTGTTTTTTTCGAATCAGGAATCGGCGGAACTCTTCCGTCAGCAGGCAAAGACGCTTCGCGATTCGTTGAAGGATTCTGCCTTAAAACTCAATGATTTCAAAATTGGGGCGGCTGGCGAACGACGCTTTATGTAAAACGATACAAAACAATGTTCTTGACGAAAGAACAATAGCAACATATAATGATACTGTGAAGGACCACTCAGGCAGGTGATAAGGATATGAAGGAGCGCCATAAGTTACAGGAAGAACCGGAGACAGATCCCAATGTACCCCAAAAAGCGGTTGCGCTAAAGTATGATTTGGAGCGGGATGCCGCACCAAGGGTAGTAGCCAAAGGACGGGGGCATGTGGCCGAAAATATCCTGGCGGCAGCACAAGCGAATACGATTCCCGTCTATCAGAACAAAACATTGGTCAACATGCTGATGGCGCTTGATATCGATCGGGAAATCCCGCCGGAGCTGTATCGCACTATTGCTGAGGTAATGGCTTATGTTTATCGTATTGATAAGAAGGCTAAGCCGAAAACAAAGCCTGAGGCCCATCGCTGATCGGATAGGATGAGAGGTGCGGTATGGATAACAAAGTTCTTGGAAATAAGGGAGAGCAGGCAGCGGCAACTTATCTGACCAAGCATGGCTACCAGATTTGTGCGCGAAATTTTCGTGTCCCCGTTGGTGAGATCGATATCATTGCGGAGCATGACGATGTGCTTGCGTTCGTAGAAGTAAAGACTCGCAGAGGTTTACGGTGTGGTTTTCCCGCTCAGGCGGTTACCTATTATAAACAACAAAAGATTATCCAGGCTGCGCGCTGGTATTTGCGGCAGAGACACCTAGAGGACAGGTGTCTCTGCCGTTTTGATGTTATAGAGGTTTATGTACATAGGGGCGATAAGTGGGAAATTCGTCATATTCCAGGGGCGTTCGAGACCTAATAGGAGGATCGCGTATGTTTGCAAGGACTTATGGAGCGACAACATTTGGGGTTGATGGCCTGATTATCGATGTAGAGGTGGATTCAGCGGCAGGATTGCCTGGCTTTAATATTGTTGGATTGCCTGATGCTTCGGTAAAGGAATCCAAGGAGCGTGTGCGGACGGCCATTCGCAATAGTGGTATTCGCTTGCGGCAAGAGAATGTGACAATCAATCTGGCACCGGCAGATATCCGTAAAGATGGATCGGGGTTGGATCTTCCCATTGCCGTGGGACTGTTGGCAGCTTACGGGGTGCTTCCTCAAGCTGGGCTGAAACAGAGTTTGTTTGTAGCCGAACTTTCCCTTGAGGGAGAATGCCGCGGCGTTCATGGAATTCTGCCGATGGCGATTAAAGCAAGAGAAAGTGGCATAACGGACCTCTTTGTAGCAAAGGATAATGCCAATGAGGCTTTGTTGGTTGATGGGGTTCGTGTCTATGCGTTAGCTAATTTGCAGCAGCTGGTGCAGTTCCTGAATGGAAGCGAAGCTATGGAACCGGCGCAGGCTGTTGCAGTGACACAAAAGCAAGTTGAGGTGCCTGGCGATGATTTTGCTGATGTTCAGGGGCAGTATCAGGCAAAACGAGCACTCGAGATTGCTGCGGCCGGTGGTCATAATGTTTTGATGGTTGGCGTGCCAGGGGCTGGCAAGACGATGCTGGCCCGCCGTGTCAGCACGATACTGCCGGCTTTGTCGAAAGAAGAAGCGTTAGAAGTTACGAAAATCTACAGCATCGCTGGACTGCTGCCGCATAATGGTGGTCTCATAACCCAAAGACCCTATCGAAGTCCGCATCATACCGCTTCCATGACGGCAATGGTAGGTGGAGGCAGTATTCCGCGGCCTGGGGAAGTGACCCTCGCGCATCATGGCGTGCTGTTTTTGGATGAGCTGCCAGAATTTAGCAAAAAAACTCTGGAAGTTTTACGGGAACCGATTGAAGATCAGAAAATAACGGTGGCTCGTATTCATGCGACGATTACTTATCCGGCTTCGTTTATCCTTTTGACCAGCTTGAATCCCTGTCCCTGTGGATTTAGAGGGGATCCGGATCATGACTGTTCGTGTACACCGGCTGAGATCAAGCGTTATATGCGCCGGATTTCGGGGCCTTTGCTTGACCGTATCGATATCCATATTCGGGTACAACGAGTAAAATATGACGAACTATCCTCGAAAAAGAAGGCGGAATCCTCTGCGGTGATTCGTGCGCGTGTCGAAAATGCTCGCCAAATTCAACGGCAAAGACTTAAACCGTATGGATTATTTTGCAATGCCCAGATGACACATGCCATTATCCGTAAAGAGTGCCCTCTCGTGCCGGAGGCACAGCAATTGTTGAAGCAGGCATTTTTGCGATTGACGTTGTCAGCCCGTTCCTATGACCGGATTATCAAAGTGGCTAGAACGATTGCCGATTTAGCCGGTGATAAGGAGATAGGAGCGTCGCATATCGCAGAAGCAATTCAGCTTAGAAATGATCTTGGTCTTGTAGGGGATTAGGCCTTTGGCTGTCGACAAAATCTGAACAACGGCGTTAGAACTCGGAAGAAGATGCTTCCTTCCTCGTTGAAACGCTAAGCGGAAGTTTTGCCTGTGGCAAAAATAGAACAACGGCGTTATAATAAAAAGCACTAAATGATAGAACGGATGAAGGATTTTTATATTTTGGATGGTGCAGAAGATGTTGACGGCAAGCGTATTTGTAAATATCCCCGTAAAGAGCATAGCCAAGGCGTATACGTATAGCGTGCCAGCCGAGCTCTCCTATCTGGAGGCAGGCTGGCGTGTTTTTGTGCCGTTTGGTGGACGCAAGGTGGAAGGATTTATCCTATCCGTAGGAGAAAAGACCGAAGCAGAACTTTCAGGGATAAAGTTAAAGCCGATTCAAGCAGCGGTGGACGAGGAAGGTTGGTTTACTCCAGCGATGATCAAGGCGGCTAAGTGGCTCGCGGATTTCTATCTCTGCTCGTTGGCGGAGATGATGCGGCTGTTCATGCCGGGCAAGAGCGGCCTGAAAATCACAGTGCAGTATGAAGCGGTGGAAAAAGAGCGTGAGCACATCCTCTTGCAGATGCCGATGTATCGCATGGTTTATCAGCAGCTGCTAGCTGAGGGGCCGCAGGGGAGAAATGCCATTGCCAAGGCCATGCCGGAACTAAAGGACGATTTGCCAGTTATCTTGGAGAAACTCGTGCAGTACAAGATCCTGAAGAAAGATTATGCGGCGCAGAAGCGCGATAATGCCCGTTATGAAAAGCTGGTTGTTTTGACTTGTCAATTGACCGGTCAAATTCGGGAGGACTACAAGCGGAAAAAAGCCCAGCTCCATCTGCTGGAACTATTGGCAGAAGCTCCAGAACAGACGTTGTCGATGGCTGCGCTTAAAGCGGCGAAGGTGTCGTCGGCAACGGTCAAAAATCTGACGGAAACAGGACTGGCAGAAATCCGCCAGCGCCGGGTACTGCGCGATAGCTATGGCGACGTGCAGGTGGCACGCCAATCCGTCGAATTGACCGAGGAACAGTCGGCGGCCGTGCAGGCTATGGAACTGGCGTTATCCGCGCGTGAGTATAAAGGTTTCCTGCTAAAAGGAGTCACGGGCAGCGGCAAGACGCAGGTTTATATCGAGATGGCCGAGCGCGTAAGGAAGCTCGGGCGGCAGGTCATTGTGCTCGTGCCGGAAATCGCCTTGACTGGTCAGGTCGTTACAGCGTTCAAGGCATATTTTCCGGAAGATGTCGTGGTCATGCACAGCCGGCTTTCCCTGGCCGAGCGCAACGATGCGATCCTGCGCGTGCGCCGTGGTGACGCTGGCATCATCATCGGCGCGCGCTCGGCGCTTTTTACGCCAGCAGAAGATATTGGTCTCATCATCATGGATGAGGAACAGGATATGTCGTATAAGCAGGATGAGTCGCCACGCTATCATGCCCGTGTGGTGGCAGAAGAACTCGCGCGGATTCATCAAGGCCTGCTGCTCTTGGGCAGTGCGACGCCATCGCTGGAATCGTACCATCGGGCAAAGACCGGTGAGCTTACGCTGTTGACGATGACCAAGCGCATTGGTGATTTACCGTTGCCGAAGGTCGCTTGTGTGGATATGCGTCAGGAACTTCGCCTGGGCAATCGTCATATTATGTCGCGTTCGTTGCAGCATCTCATCGAGCAGACAATCGCGAAACGCCAGCAGCTCATCATCATGCTCAATCGCCGCGGCTTTTCGACATTTGTCATGTGCCGTTCATGCGGGGAAGTCATTAAATGCAAACTTTGCGGCCTGCCGCTGGTCTACCATCAGGGGCATGGCGGCCGGCCGGGGAAACTTGCTTGTCATCACTGCGATGTGGCTGAGCCGATTCCCGATACTTGTCCGAAGTGCGGCAGCCGGTATATCAAATATTTTGGTTCTGGTACCGAGAAGCTTGAGCAGGAACTTCATCAGGTCGTGCCGTCAGCGCGCGTCATCCGCATGGACCGTGATACGACGAATACGAAGTTTGCCCATCAGGAAATCCTGGCGAAATTCCGCCGGCAGGAATACGATATCCTGCTCGGCACGCAAATGGTGGCGAAGGGGCACGATATCCCAAATGTCACGGCGGTCGGTATCATCAGTGCCGATTCCAGCCTCAATCTGCCCGACTTCCGGGCGGCTGAGCGCTGTTTCATGCTTATCACGCAGACGGCCGGCCGCGCGGGCCGTCATACGGAGCAGGGCCGCGTCATCATCCAGACCTATAATCCTGAGCACTATGTGGTTACCTGCGGTATCGCTCAGGATTACGAGGGGTTTGCCGAAAAGGAACTCATGCTTCGGCGGCAGCTCTTTTATCCGCCTTACAGCCGGCTCGTCAAATTGTTATACCAGAACGAAGATGAACAGGCTGCCCGCGGCGGAGCGGCACAGCTTATCGCTGCCTTTCAACAGCAATTCCATGGGGATAAGCGGCAGCAGGTCATCGGCCCGTCACCGGCAGTCATTGCGCGGCTGCGTGGTGTCTACCGCTTTGTGGTGCTCATAAAGACCGCCGATCTTTCCGCGGTGCAGGCTTTCCTTCGAGGACAGGGGCTGCATCTGCGCACTGATGTGGCCATCGATATCGACCCTATTACCATGCTATGAACAGGAGACGGAGGGGCGTATTCAGCCCTTTTTCCGTCTCTTTTTTTGTGCTATAATAAAACGGTATGTTTTTAAATCAGCAATAACATCTATGGATGGTGAGAAAATGAAAGTTACCAAAGAAGACTTGCAGAACGTGGCCGTTCTTTCCCGCCTCGCAATTGCGGAGGAGCAGGAGGAGAAGTATCTGGGCCAGCTCGATAAGATCCTGACGTATATGGACAATCTGTCGGCGCTTGACACGAAAGACGTCAAGCCGACCACCTATGCCCTGCCGATGCAGAACGTGTTCCGTGAGGACGTGGTAAAAGAGTCTTTGGGCCGTGAGGCTGCTCTTGCCAATGCACCGCTCAAGGAAGACGGCTATTTCAAGGTACCGAAGGTACTCGAGGACTAAGCAGGGGAGGAACGAACGTGAGATTATATGAGAAACCGGCGCATGTCCTCCATGACATGCTCGTGAATAAAGAGATTACGGCAGTAGCGCTGACCGAAGATGTCCTGGCACGCATCGATGAAGTCGAGGGCGATGTCAAGGCATACCTCACCATCACGCGCGATGAGGCGCTGGCACAGGCTAAGTCTGTCGATGAAAAGATTGCCAAGGGCGAGGAGATTTCCTTCCTCGAAGGTATTCCGGGGGCAATCAAGGATAATATCTGCACCAAGGGCATCAAGACGACCTGTGCGTCGAAAATCCTCGAGCACTTCGTGCCGCCTTATGATGCAACGGCCATGACGAAGATCAAGGCGCAGAATCCGGTCATCCTCGGCAAGCTCAACATGGATGAGTTCGGCAT
>CALYVJ010000064.1 GCA_945494195.1 uncultured Selenomonas sp.
CAAAAATAAACATACTTGTTACGTATCAAATATTTCGAGCCGTTCCAAAGCGCGATGTGCGATGTCATTGCGGTAGAACGCATCCTGGAAGGATATCTCCCTGACGCCAGCATACGCCTTATCCACAGCCGTCTTGACATCGTCAGCCTTGGCGACGACGCCGAGCACGCGGCCACCCGCCGTGACAATCTGGCCGTCTTTCTCCGCTGTACCGGCATGGAATACTTCCGTACCGACGGCCTTGGCCTCCGCCAGGCCTACAATGGCAAAGCCCTTCTGGTAGGATTTCGGATAGCCCCCCGATGCCATGACCACGCAGACAGCTGCGCCATCGCTCCACTGGATGTCCTGCTCGGCCAGGGTGCCATCGGCACAGGCCAGCATGATATCGACCAGATCGCTTTCCAAGAGCGGCAGGACGACCTGAGTCTCCGGATCGCCAAAGCGCGCATTGAACTCGACGACCCTCGGCCCTTCAGCCGTGATCATAAGGCCAGCATAGAGACAGCCTTTATAAAGACGCCCCTCCTGTTCCATGGCCTTGATGGTCGGCACGAGGATCGTCTCATATGCCTTCTCCACCATGGCCTTCGTCATGACCGGTGCTGGTGCATAGGTGCCCATGCCGCCGGTATTCGGGCCCTTGTCGCCATCGTAGGCACGCTTGTGGTCCTGGGAGCTAATCATCGGGCAGATGGTCTTGCCATCGGTGAAGCAGAGCAGCGAGGCTTCCTCCCCCTCCATGAACTCCTCGATGACAACACGGCTGCCTGCCGTACCGAATTCCTGGTCCTCCATGATGTCAGCAATGGCGGCCAGGGCCTCCTCCTTCGTCATGGCAACGATAACGCCCTTGCCTGCGGCAAGGCCGTCAGCCTTGATGACAATCGGCGCCCCTTCCTGCTCGATATAGGCGCGGGCCGCATCGGACTCCGTGAACACCTCATACTTCGCTGTCGGGATGCCATACTTCTTCATCAATCCTTTCGAAAAAGCCTTCGACCCCTCTATTTCTGCCGCCAGTTTCGTCGGACCAAAAGCCTTGATGCCAGCTGCATTCAGCGCATCGACAAGGCCATTGGTCAGCGGGACCTCAGGGCCGACCACAGCCAGGTCGATCTGCTTTTCCTTGGCAAAGGCGGCAACGGCATCATTATCAGTGATGGAAATCCCCTCCACGCACTCAGCCACCTCAGCCATGCCCGGATTCCCCGGAATCGCATAGAGCTTCGCAGCCTTCGGCGACTGGGAAAGCTTCCAGGCCAGCGTATGCTCACGGCCACCCGAACCAATAACAAGAATATTCATCGTCTACCCCTCTTATTTCTTCAGCTGCTCAAGAAGATACTCTTTGATCATCGCATCATAGGCCGCCGTATGGGCAAAAGCCTCCTGGGAAAGCTCCATGCGCGTGCGGTCATCGACGCAGCCATTCTCCTTGACCTGCTTGGCAATCTCCGCATAGCGGGCAGGATTCGTCACGATCGTCACGAACTTGAAGTTCTTCGCCGCCGCACGGACCATCGCCGGGCCGCCGATATCGATGTTTTCAATGGCCTCAGCCAACGTGACATCAGGCTTGGCAATCGTCTCTTTGAAGGGATAGAGATTGACCGCTACGAGATCGATGCCCGTAATCTTATGCTCTTTCATCTGTTTGACATGCTCTTCGTTGTCACGTACAGCCAGGATCCCGCCATGGATATACGGATTCAGCGTCTTGACACGGCCGTCCATGATTTCCGGAAAGCCCGTAACATCGCTGACATAAGTAACCGGGATACCAGCCTCTTTGATGGCTTTCATCGTACCGCCTGTCGAGACGATTTCCACACCAGCCTCGTGGAGCTGGCGGGCAAATTCAACTACACCGTCTTTATTTGATACGCTGATAAGTGCGCGTTTAATCTGCATGAGTACAATCTCCTCTATTTCAATAATCCATTCAAAATCCGTACCTGACGGCCATCCACCTGCAGCCTGCCTTCGCAGTAAAGCTGGATGGCCTGCGGATAAATGATATGTTCCTGTTCGAGTACGCGAGCCCCGAGGGTCTCTTCGGTATCCCCGTCCAGCACGGGAACAGCCGCCTGCAGGATAATCGGGCCGCTGTCGGTACCTTCATCGACAAAATGAACAGTGCAGCCACTGACTTTGACACCATAGGCAAGCACATCACGATGGGCATGAGCACCAGGGAAACTCGGCAACAACGCCGGATGGATGTTCATGATGCGCCCCGCAAAATGGCGCACAAATACCGGCGTCAGAATACGCATAAACCCAGCCAGCACCACCAGCGTGACCCCAGCCTCCTCCAGCTCAGCGATCAAGGCTTCCTCAAAGGACTCGCGGCCATCGTACTGCTTGCGGTTGACGCAGACAGCCTTGATGCCAGCCTTTTTTGCCCGTTCCAGGGCAAAGGCCTCAGACTTATCCGTAAGAACTACGGCGATTTCGGCATCGACCTCACCGCGGCCGATGGCATCGATGATCGACTGCAAATCCGTACCACGTCCCGAGCATAGGACGCCCAGTTTCTGTTTGGCCTTAGTCATGGAACACGCCGCCTTTGATAGTCACATCATGATTGCCTTTTACCACGCGGCCAATCTCATAGACCGTCTCCTGAGACTCAGCAAGCTGCGCCTTGATTTTTTCTGCTTCGTCAGCACTGGCGATGATGATCATGCCAATGCCCATATTGAACGTGCGATACATCTCTTTCCAGTCGACATTGCCCCACTGCTGCAGGAGCTTGAAGATTGCCGGCATCTGCCATACCGAACTGTCGATTTCGACAGCCATCTCCTCCGGCAGCGCACGCGGGATGTTCTCGTAGAAACCGCCGCCCGTGATATGGACCATGCCGTGGATATCAAAGTTCTCGATAAGCGGCAGGCAGGCTTTCGGATAAAGGCGCGTCGGCGTCAAAAGCTCCTCACCAATGGTCTTGCCAAGCTCTTCGATGTACTCATCGCCCTTGAAGCCCTTGAGGTCAAAGCAGATCTTGCGCACGAGCGAATAGCCATTGGAATGCACGCCCGAAGACGGCAGGCCCAGAACCACATCGCCTTCCTTGACTTTCTCACTGGTGATGAGTTTCGATTTTTCGACCACACCGACAGCAAAGCCAGCGATATCGTACTCGCCCACCGGATAGAAACCGGACATCTCTGCCGTCTCACCGCCAATCAGCGCGCAGCCCGATTCCTTGCAGGCTCCCGCCACGCCTTTTACGACATCGGCCACCTGCTCCGGATCGAGTTTGCCAACAGCCAGGTAATCGAGGAAAAAAAGCGGCTCTGCGCCCTGCACGAGGATGTCGTTGACACACATAGCCACAGCATCCTGCCCGACCGTGTCATGCTTATCGAGCATAAACGCCAGACGCAGTTTCGTACCGACGCCATCGGTCCCCGAGACCAGCACCGGCTCTTTGTATTTGCCAGCTGTCAGCGCGAACAGGCCGCCAAAGCCGCCGAGGTCACCGAGTACCTCCGGACGATAGGTAGCTTTAACGCTGTCCTTTATCAGCTGAACGGATTTGTTGCCTGCATCGATATCAACACCGGAATCTTTATAAGTAAGTTGTTCTGCCATTTCTATCCTCTCTTAACACTTGCGCTGTTCAAATACGTATTTGCTGTCGCCAGCCGGCTTTTCCCCATCCTCAATCGGGTAGGCACTGTTAAAGCAAGCGTAGCACATAGCTTCAGGGTCAACTGCCGATACCGACTGCTTGAGCCCTTCGATGCTCAGGAAGTGCAGGGTATCCGCTCCGATATACTCACGGATTTCTTCGACGCTCTTGGTGGCCGCAATAAGCTCCTTGCGCACCGACGTATCGATACCATAATAGCACGGATAACCAATCGGCGGACTGCTGATAAGCATGTGGACCTCTTTGGCCCCGGCATTGCGGAGCATCTTGACGATCTTGCCGCTCGTCGTACCGCGGACAATCGAATCATCCACCATGATGACACGCTTGCCTTCGACCACCGAACGGATGGCGTTGAGCTTGAGCTTGACCGCTGTATCGCGCTTTTTCTGCGTGGGCTGGATAAACGTGCGGCCGATATAGCGATTCTTGATAAGGCCCTCGACAAACGGGATGCCCGACTCAAACGCTACGCCCGTAGCCGCCGTCGTCCCCGAGTCCGGAACCGAAATGACGATATCGCCCTGGCAGCCCGACTCACGTGCCAGCATGCGGCCCATCATGAAACGCGCATCATGGACGCTCTGGCCATCGATGACCGAATCGGGACGGGCAAAGTAGATGTACTCAAAGATGCAAGATGCCTTCGGTTCCTCCGTGGCAAAGGGATAGGACTTGATGCCCTCTTCATCGATGACTACCATCTCGCCCGGCAGCACATCACGGATGAACTCAGCTCCGACCACGTCAAGGCCGCAGGTCTCCGAGGAAATGATATAGCTGCCTTCCTCCGTCTTGCCGATGCAAAGTGGACGGAAGCCCTGCGGATCGCGGGCACCGATGAGCTTGCTCTCAGTCATGATGGTCAAACAATATGCACCCTTGATTTTCTTGAGGCTTTCGATGACCTTGTCCTCGATGGTCTCCTGGCGCGAACGCGCAATGAGGTTGACAAACACCTCGGAATCAATAGACGTCTGGAAAATCGTACCCTGCTGCTCAAGAGCATGGCGAATCTCAGCGGCATTGGTAAGATTGCCGTTGTGCGCGAGAGCAATCTTGCCGCCCGCATAGTTGACCATCAGCGGCTGGGTATTGGCCAGCAGGCTCGACCCTGTCGTCGAATAGCGCACGTGACCGATGGCAATGCACTGATTCTCCATGTGCGGAACTTGATGACGGAACACTTCATTGACAAGGCCCATACCACGCGTGACATCCATCCAAGCGCCATCGGTGATGGCGATGCCCGCGCTCTCCTGCCCACGGTGCTGCAGCGCATAAAGGCCCAGATACGTCATGCCCGAGACATCCTCCGTATGCGAGTAGACGCCATATACGCCGCATTCCTCTTTCCATTTTGGTTCTAAGTTATAGCCATTTTCATACATGGTTATTTTGTTCTCTCTTTTCCTTTTATAAATATACGATTGCTTTAATTTTGCGTTCAAAAAAACAGTCCGATTGCGCGCGCAGCTTAAAGCTGGGCAGCAACACGGGCTGCTTTCTTTTCAACTTCCTGAATCATTTTCGTGCGGTAATCCGCCAATTTCTTCGCCAGTTCCTGGTCAGAAACCGCAAAAATTTCCACAGCAAAAATCGCTGCATTCTTAGCACCGTTGACGGCCATCGTCGCCACGGGAATGCCAGACGGCATCTGAACCGTGCTCAAGAGTGCATCCATGCCGTTGAGCGGCGTAGCATTGATGGGCACACCAATAACCGGCAGCGTCGTATAGCTTGCCACGACACCTGCCAGATGGGCCGCTGCCCCTGCCGCCACGATAAACGCACCAATCCCGTTTTCCGGCGCACTGAGCACGACTTCACGGACTTTTGCCGGCGTACGATGAGCCGACGCCACGATAACCTCAGACTCGATACCGAAGGACTTCAACAGTTCTACCGCCGGTTTCAAAATCGGCCAATCGGAATCGCTTCCCATCATTACTGCAACTTTCATCACTCATGCTCTCCTTTCTTTTTGACTAGAAATACGGACCCATTACAGGTCCGCATTCCTTCGAAACAAACCATTATGCAAAATCTTTACCCGTAAGCTTTTTAAAGGCTTCCTTGTATTTCGCAATCGTCTTATCAATGATTTCCTGCGGCAGCTCATAATCACTGTCCGGATTTTCCTTGAGCCAATCGCGAACGAACTGCTTATCATAAGACGGCTGGCTTTGACCTTCCTTGTAGCCATCCAGCGGCCAAAAACGCGAGCTGTCCGGCGTCAGCACCTCGTCGCCCAGGACAATATTGCCCTCTTCATCGAGACCGAACTCGAATTTGGTATCAGCAATGATGATTCCACGGGAAAGAGCATACTCAGCACATTTCTTGTAAATCGCAATCGTGTAATCCCGTACTTTTTCTACATATTCGCGGCCATGTCCCGGGAAAGCCTTCTCCAGAACTTCCGCACCCTTTTCGAGGGAGACATTTTCATCGTGGTCACCGAGTTCCGCCTTCGTACTCGGCGTGAAGATTGGCTCGGGCAGTTTCTGCGACTCAACCAGCCCCTCCGGCAGTTTGATGCCACAAATCGTGCCATTTTCCTTGTAGCTTTCCCAGCCGCTGCCCGTGATGTAGCCACGCACGATGCACTCCATGGGAATCATCGTGAGCTTTTTGCATTTCATGCTGTTGCCAACAAAACCGTCCTGCTGGAAAAACTCTGGCATTTCCTTGTTATCCACCGAAATCATGTGATTCGGCAGGATGTCTTTCGTAAAGTCGAACCAGAACCGGGACATCTGCGTTAAAATAGCGCCTTTATCCGTAATCTTGTTCTTCAAGATATGGTCAAAGGCGGAGATGCGGTCCGTAGCTACCATGATGATGCTGTCCTCTGCATCATAGACTTCACGAACCTTACCGGATTTAAATGGTTTGTACTCTTTCATGGATTATATCGTCTCCCACTGAAATAATAGATGAAAACTCCTACAAAAAATATCATAACGGCATTTTTTCCTTCTGTCAACAATTCAGGACATGTGTCCTTGAAATTTTGTTACAAAAAAGCCTTCTTTCCTGAGGAAAGAAGGCTTTTCATCCCGACCACTCATGGTCTTGCCTGTTTCAATTTTGTTTTTTCATCTGCTGGCTGCTGGGGGCCACGCTCCTTAGCAACTGCCAGCATAAGTTTCAAGCGGTTGAGCTGGTTGACTTCACTCGATCCCGCATCGCAGTCGATGGCGGTGATGTTGGCCCCCTTGTAGCTCGTGCGCAGCTCATGCATGACTCCCTTGCCCGTGATGTGGTTAGGCAGGCAGCCAAAGGGCTGCAGGCAGACCACGTTAGGGACTCCTTCGTCGATGAGTTTTACCATCTCACCAGTCAGGAACCAGCCCTCGCCAGCCATATTTCCAAGGCTGACATGGCGCGCAGCGAGTTCAGCCGTCTCATAAATCGTATGGGGCGGCGTAAAATGCTTGCTTTCCCGGAGTGCCTTGCGCATGGGCTTGCGGAAAAATTCAATAGCCTTGATAAACATTTTGCCAAAGAACTGGTCCTTGTACTTGCCAGCCAGCAACTTATGCTTGGCAATAGAATCATAAGCCGAATAAAGGAAAAAGTCCACAAAGTCTGGCATGACTACCTCGGCTCCCTCATCCATGAGCACCTTCTCGATATGATTATTCGCCACCGGATGATACTTGACAAGGATTTCACCGACGATACCCACCTTCGGCTTCCAGAGGCTTTCATCGATGGGCAGGTTGTCAAAATCCCGCACCATGGCCTTGATGTTCTTCTTGAACTTGAAGTAACTGCCGTGATTGATTTCAGCTTTGCAGCGATCCATCCACTTGCGGGAAAGCGCCTGGGTTGCCCCTTGAGTCGTCTCATAGGGCATCATACGATTGCGCACATTCATCAGGGTATCACCATAGATAGCCGCCTTGATGGCATCGATAAGCATGGCCCGGTCGAGATTGAAGGCGTCGGTCTCATCCTTCAATCCATGGACCGCAAAAACCGGCACCTGCGGATACCCCGCATATTTGAGGGCCTCCCGCAGAACGCTGAGATAATTCGTCGCCCGGCAGGCACCACAGGTCTGGAACAGCATGATGCTCGTGTGGTCCGGGTCGCACAGGCCTGACTTCAACGCCTGGATAAGCTGGCCGATGACCACAATAGCCGGATAGCACATATCGTTGTTGACATAGCGCAGGCCCGTATCAATAGCCTCCTTACCCGGCATCGGCGGAATAACGACATTATAGCCATACTTGCGGATAGCCGTCTTGAAAAGTTCAAAGTGAATCGGCACCATCT
>CALYVJ010000065.1 GCA_945494195.1 uncultured Selenomonas sp.
GTCCTCCTCACTGGGTCGGGAGGGGCTGGCCGGATGGCTGTGCCAATTGCCCAAGAGCACGAGGCCCTGCTCGCGCAGTTCCTTGACCGCCGCAAACTGCTCCTTGGGGTCCAGGGAAAAATGCTCTGCGCTTTGGTCGGTATTCGTCAGATAAAATACCTTCTCCACTTTCTTGACATCGCCTTCAATCCGGCCTCCCAGCAGGCCACAGTCCTCAAGGGGAGCTGTGGCACGGGCATGGCGCACCATTTCCAGATAGTCTGTCAATTTCAATTCAACCAGCATCTGAATCCCTCCTTAATGGTTGCGCAGGTCGCAGGCCGGCTGCTCATAATCCACCAGTTCCGTGATGGTCGGATGGTCACTGCAGACGGCACAATCGTGGTTGCGGGGAATCTTGACCTTGCGGAAGGTCATGGTCAGCGCATCATAGGTCAGCAGATAACCATTGAGCAAATCGCCGACACCGAGGATATACTTGAGGGCCTCCGTTGCCTGCAGGGTGCCGATGATGCCTCCCATGACACCGAGCACGCCTGCCTGGCGGCAGGTGGGTACCGCATCCTTCGGCGGCATTGCCGGGAATACGCAGCGATAGCAGGGCCCCTGTCCCGGCACATAGGTCATGAGCTGTCCCTGGAACCGGATGATTCCCGCATGGGAGTAAGCCTTCTGTTCCATGACGCAGGCATCGTTGATCAGGAACTTCGCCGGGAAATTATCCGTACCATCGATGATGAAATCGTAATCCTGGTCCCGGATGATGTCGCGGATGTTGGCCGAAGTCACCAGCTCATTGTAAGTATGTACCGTTACATCGGGATTCATCGCGGCAATGGTCTCCTTGCCCGACTGGATCTTCGGCTTGCCCACATCCTTAGTCTGATGGATGATCTGGCGCTGCAGATTGGAAAGGTCAACCACATCGAAATCCACCAGGCCAATCTGGCCAACGCCGGCGGCAGCCAGATACATGGCCGCCGGGGCACCAAGGCCGCCAGTGCCGATGACCAGCACCTTGCCCCCCAGCAGTTTTTCCTGGCCCTTGCCGCCCACCTGCTGCAGGATGATATGGCGGGAATAGCGCTCAATCTGTTCATTCGTCAAGCTGACACTCATCTTGCACCGCCTCCCATGAAGTACAGGAATTCCACCGTATCGCCATCTCCCACAAAGGTATTGTCAAAGCCCGAATGATCCACGAATTCCCCATTCAGCTGCACCGTTACATATTCCGGCTGGTCGGCCTTTGCCACCACCAGCAGTTCTCTTACATTGATGGATTTCTCGATTTCCAGAGCTTCGCCATTGACCGTCAGTTTCATTTTCTCTACCTCCACATACTAGAAAAAGCCTATGAGAAACGCCAAGTTATCCATAAATACACCTCGTGAAAAGATTCCACAGTGGTATTCCATGCCCTGAGCGTTTCCCATAGGCTTCCGTTTATCGAATGACCTACGGTGATACCGTTCAATCATATTAAACCGATATGTTTTACAAATCGATAGTGATATCTTACAACAACGCCTACGAAATGTCAACTATTTTTTATTTTTGGTAAAGCCAGGTCTCACCCTGCATCAATCCGCTCATCACACAGGCACCAGCTGCCCCGGCGGCCAGCACCGCCGCCAGCCTTGCCGGCGTGATGCCGCCGATGGCATAGACAGGGAGTGCTGACGCCTGGCAGGCCGCCTGCAAGAAATCTAATCCCCGTCCCGGAAGGCCCTGCTTGCAGTCTGTTTCATAGATATGCCCCGCCACCAGATAGGAGCAGCCAAGGTGCTGGGCCTCCTCCACCTCATCCAGGGAATGGCAGGATGTGCCAAGGACTTGCCATGCTGACCGCTCTGCTGGCGAAAGCTGCCGCAGCTGAGGCAGCGGCAGCTGCAGGCCATCCGCCTTCAACCCCTGGGCAACAGCAGCTTGTCCATGCAGGATGACCGGCACACCGTACTGCCTGCCGATTCCCATGACTTTCCGGGCGAGTTTTGCATACTCTTCTGCCGCCAGATCCTTTTCCCGCAGCACGATGGCCCGGGGGCCCTGAGCGGCAATCCGCGCCAGCCGCCTGTCAAAATCCCCGGTACATTGTTTGCGGTCCGTAATGGCGATGACTTTTGACAAGTCAATGGTTGACCGGTCAAATCCTGACTTGTCAAAGATTGACTTGTCATTTTTTTCCCTACACATAGAGATAGTCATTGAGCACCGGCTGCAAGCCCTCGGCGACCATATCCGCATACATGGCCTCAAGACTGCGGGTATCGCAGATTTCAAACTGCTCATCGCCGGTGCGCGCTTCATCCTTGCCCGTATATTTTTCCTCATGGTCCCCAATGCCCGTGGACACCCCCGCAGAAATCTTCGTCGCGCAGATCTTGGCAATGCCGTTGCGGAAGGCGGCACTCTCCCGGGAGGAGACCGTTATGCCGGCAAAGGGCAGGAAGATGCGATAGGCGCAGAGGATCTGGCAGAGCTGCCGCTCGCCAACGTCCAGCGGATTGATCTTGTCGTTGTTGATGATGGGCCTCAGGCGCGGACAGGAAAGGGAAAACTCCGCCTGGGGATACTTGCGCTGCAGATAATAGACATGCAGTGCCGTAGCCAGTGCATCCTTGCGGAAATCCGACAGGCCCAAGAGCGCCGAAAAGCCGACGCCGCGCATGCCACCGCGCAAGGCGCGTTCCTGGGCCTCAAAGCGGTAAGGCCAGACGCGCTTATGGCCCAGAAGATGCAGCGTCTCATATTTCTTGAGGTCATAGGTCTCCTGAAACACCGTGACATAATCGGCCCCGCATTCGTGAAGATATCTGTAATCCTCGGTGTTGACGGGATAGATTTCCAGGCCCACGTTCTTGAAATACTTGCGCGCCAGCTTGCAGGCCTCACCAATATAGGAAACATTGGATTTGGTCTTGCTCTCCCCAGTAAGCAGCAGGATTTCCTCCATGCCCGATGAAGCGATGACCTGCATCTCATGCTCGATCTGCCCTGCATCGAGCTGCAAGCGCTTGATGTCATTGTAGCAGTTGAAGCCGCAGTAGACGCAGTAATTCTCACAGTAGTTGGCGATGTAGAGCGGCGTGAACAAATAGACCGTGTTGCCGAAATGACGGCTTGTTTCCAGCCGTGCCCGCGCGGCCATCTCCTCGAGGAAGGGCTGCGCCGCTGGCGACAGCAAGGCCTTGAAATCCTCCACCGTGCAGCTGTCATGATTGAGCGCCCGCCGCACATCAGCGGCCGTATAGGAAGCGTAATCGTAGGCCTCCATCGCCGCGATGACCCGCGCCCTTACTGGCGAATCGATCTGCTCCATGTCGGGGAAGTATTCCAGCGGGTCCTTACGGCTGGCTGGGTCTTGTTCCAACTGATGCTTCTTGGCCAATGCCCCATCGCTTAGTTTTTCCGAGTCGACAAAAAACTGATTTTCCATGATGCGCCTCCTCAGTCGTGCAAGAAGCCAGTAAGGGGATCCGAGGCAGCAGCCCCGCGGGTCAGCACGCGGCCCAGGCCCGCCAGATATGCCTTACGGCCAGCGGCGATGGCGTCCTTGAAGGCTGCGGCCATCAGCGGCAGATTGCCTGCCGTGGCCAGCGCCGTATTGGCCATGATAGCGGCCGCCCCCATCTCCATGGCTGCACAGGCCTCGGAGGGCTTGCCGATGCCGGCATCGACGATGATCGGCAAGTCGATCTCATCGATGAGGATCTGGATGAACTCTTTCGTGGCCAGCCCCTTATTGGAACCGATTGGCGCCGCCAGCGGCATGACAGCCGCCGCCCCTGCCTCCACCAGGTCCCGGGCCACATTGAGGTCCGGATACATATAGGGCATGACCACAAAGCCTTCTTTGGCCAGCCGTTCCGTCGCCTTAATGGTCTCCCCATTGTCGGGCAACAGGTACTTCGAATCCCGCATGATCTCGATCTTGACGAAGTCCCCGCAGCCAAGCTCCCGGGCCAAATGCGCGATGCGCACGGCCTCATCGGCGTTGCGCGCCCCCGAGGTATTGGGCAAAAGGGTCACACCTTTGGGGATATAGTCAAGGATATTTTCCTGCTCCTTCGTATTGGCCCGGCGCACGGCCAGTGTCACGATTTCCGCCCCGGCATCCCGCACGGCAGCCTCGATGAGCTGCAGCGAGTATTTGCCCGAGCCCAAGATGAAGCGGGAGTAGAACCTATGCCCGCCAATCACTAAACAATCTTCCTGTTTTTCCATCTGTCATTACTCCTCTCCACGCTGTTTCCGGTCCATTGACCGCTCAGCCACCGCCCATGAAGCAGACAATCTCCACCACATCGCCGTCTTGCAGCACCGTCGTTTCATAGTCCTGCTTCGGCAGGATGACTTCATTGTATTCCACGGCAATTGCCCGGCGGTCATAGCCCGCCTCCTGGAGGTAATCACAGAGGCTTTTGCCTGCTGCCGCTTTATCCTCACCATTTATCCTGACCATCTGCATCCTCCTGTAAAACCTGCACGAAAAAGGGAACCTGCCTGATTGGCAAGTTCCCTTCGGTTTACACGTATCATTCACCGCTCATCCCTACGTTGGCATTATCCAAATCAGGTTATGGGTCGGAGTCGTAACCTCCCTCTCAGCCTGCTGTGATGTTCCCATCGGCAAGCTCCCCTTGCTGTGCAATTGTCTTTGACTATTATACGTCAGCTTACGCAAAATTGCAAATTGCTCAGATGACGTAGTCAAAATAGAACTGCAAGTGGCGGTATTGGTTCAGGAAGAAATAACGGTTAGCAAACGCAGCTTTTACGCGAGGTTCCACGTGGCTCGAGGCCAGTTCCCGATAGACCGACAGCATTTCCTTCAGCTCCTTGGCCTTATAGACCTTAATGCCAAAGCCGCGGCCATTGATTAGTGGCCGACCCGAATACTCATAGTCCGCCAGCGGCAGGATAGATTCGATCCTGCCCTGCCGCACCGAAACCGCTACCTGGTCGCGCAGGATAAGGATGTCAAAATCGGCCGGATACTCGTAGCTGATGCCTCGGCGGGGAATCTCATCCCCCACCTGATAGGGTTTCTTGACGGCTGCGGCTACCTTCGTGACGTTGTAGCTTTCGATATCGTAGTAGAATTCATCGAAGACATCGCCCCGGGCGCGGATGCCGCCGTTCACAAAGGCGAAGCCTGCCCCCTCGTCGGCCTTTTCGGCGGCGATAACGATACCGCCGCCGGCCACATCATAGCCATCCACCAGCACGAACCGGCCCGTTGCCTGATGCTCCTGGAACACATCAAAGGCAATGGCCTCCTTGAGGCTCAGGATGACTTCTGCCACATCGTTCAGCCGCAGTTCCTTGGCTCCCTCGCGGCTGTCGAGATTGGCCGCATCGATGGTCTTGACGATGTCAGCCACCTCGGCCTCCACCTCCTGAGTCGCCAGCTTGAGTTTGTAGGTACTGCCCTTGCGCAGAGGATTGCGCCCCATCCAGAATATCGAGGCCCGCAGGCGGTTGGACACGTGGGGGGCCTTGGCCCCAGGCGTCGTGATGATCTCACCGCGCTGGTTGAAGAACTCATCCCGGACGATGATGCCCGTGGATTCCCCGGCCAAGGCACGCTCCTTCTTGTCCCGCTCCTGCCAGTAGGCAATGGACTGGATGACCGTGCGGCGCCCCGAGGGGTAGATGGCAATCTCATCGCCCACGGCGAGCTTGCCGGCCTCGATGCGCCCGGCAATGATGCGGCGGTCGTCGAATTTGAACACGTCCTGTATAGGCAGGCGCAGGTCCTTGTCGAGAATTTCTTTGCTGGCCTCGAGCAAATCGAGAGAATCCAGCAGCACCGGACCATCATACCAGGGCATATTGGCCGACTTGGCGGCGATATTGTCACCCTGATACCCCGATACCGGCAAATAGCGCAGAGGCTTTACCCCCAGCGGTTCCAGGAACGCCTTCATGTCTTCGGCAACCTTGTGGAACACTTCCTCGGAGTAGTCCACCAGATCCATCTTGTTGACGACCACATAGACCTTCTCGATGCCCAGCAGGGACAGCATGTAGCCATGGCGCTTGGACTGCTCCTGCACCCCCTGTTTGGCATCGACCAGCAAGAGCGCCGCATTGGCATTGGCTGCCCCCGAAATCATATTCTTGAGAAACTCCTTATGGCCCGGGGCATCGATGATGACATACTCCCGTTTCTTCGTCACAAACTGGATCTGGGTCGTATCAATCGTGATGCCCTGTTTCTGCTCTTCCTCAAAGGCATCGAGGAGATAGGCATACTCAAAGGGCTTGCCCGTTTCCCTGACGATGCGCTTGACCTTGTCCACTGCGCCCTGGGGCAGGGAATCCGTATCGTAGAGCAGCCGACCGATGACCGTCGATTTGCCATGATCCACATGACCGACCACCACGATATGCAGACCTTCTTGTTTCAATTTCTCATCCATTACATATACCCCTCTTTACGCAGTTTCTGCATCGCATAAGCATCTTCCTGGTCCTGCTTGCGCCCGGCACGCTCGCCAGTCTTCGTATGTTTCAATTCTTCAATGATCTTGTCAAGGGTATCAGCCTCCGACTCAATCTGTCCCGTGCAGCAGGCACAGCCCAGGCTGCGGTAACGCTTGCCGTTCTTGGCAAAATACAAGTCGATGATGGGAATATTCTCCCGGCGGATGTATTCCCAGATATCCAGCTCACTCCAAGCAAGAATCGGATGCACGCGGATGTGGTTTCCCTTGGGGAAATCCGTCTTGAACTGATTCCAGAGCTCCGGCGGCTGGTTGGTGTAGTCCCAGCCATCATCCTGGGTACGCTCGGAGAAAACCCGCTCCTTGGAGCGGGAGCCCTCCTCGTCGCGGCGCACCCCGACGATAAGACCGTCAAAGCCGTGCTGCTTCACCACCTGACGGAGGGCTTCGGTCTTGAGGGCCTTGCAGCAGGCCAGACGCCCCTTGTCGGGGCCGATGCCCGCATGTATGGCCTCCCAGTTCGTATGGACGATGAGGTCCAGGCCCAATTCCTTGGCTACCCGATCGCGGTAGGCAATCATCTCGGGAATCTTGTGTTTCGTATCCACATGGATGAAGGGAAAGGGTACATGGCCGTAAAAGGCTTTCTTGGCCAGCCACAGCAGCACCGTCGAGTCCTTGCCGATTGACCAGAGCATGCCCAGCTTGCCCAGTTTCTTATACGCCTCCCGGAGGATGTAGATACTCTCCGCCTCCAGTTGATCCAAATGATCCATTGCCATTGTTATCGTCTCCTAACCTCAATACGCATTTGCTTTATTTTTTGCTACGATGATTTCCTGCTCGCTGCCATCAGAAAGTCTTAGCTGCCAGGTAAGCGACGCCGCCGAATCATGGGCATAAAGCCGGCCGCCGGCACCGCCAAGATCAGCGCTCAGATAGTAGAAAATCGCATCCCGCGGGCACTCCTTGACGCAGGCCGTACAGCCCCAGCAGTCCCGCACCTCGCGGATGGCGGCTTTCCCCGCCGTCACTTCCAATAGATTTCCCGGACAGACCTCCGTGCAGCGGCCGCAGCCCACGCACTTTTCCGGTTCAATGCTGATGCTCATACCGTTCCCCCCGCTTGACCAGATCTCGATAGATGATTTTCACCTTTCCCTCCTCCAGCCGCGAATTGACATATTTTTCCAGTGCCGGATCTTTGTCCGGATAGTCAAGATTCTCGGCAAAGGAGTGCCAACGCGTCTCCCGGCGGGCCTTCAGATGCTCGATGAGCACGCGGCAGATGAGCAGCCGCTCCTGCAGTTCAAAGAGCTGCACCAGCTCATAGCCATCCGCCGCCCGCAAATCCTCACTGAGCCTTGTCAGCCGCCCGATATGTTTGGCCGCCAGGTCCAGCTGCCTTTCCGTATAGCGATAGCCAGTGGTAATCCCCCCTGCATACTCATCCATAACC
>CALYVJ010000066.1 GCA_945494195.1 uncultured Selenomonas sp.
TATGTGAATTCATATTTATTACCTATCATAGCGTATCAAAATTATGTGCCAACGTCAACGAAAAAATCCCTCTGCGAAAACAGAGGGATTTTTCCAAACAGTCTTCCAATGATACTTGAAAAGGATCATAGAAAAAGAGAGTTTCACTTCGTCACGCTGGGGAAAGCGCGCGAAAGTTTTATCTGAGATGCTGTGAAATCCACCGGTTTGGCAAACCATGCCAAAGCATACGCTGCTGTTCCCGTGTAATCAATCGCATACTCATTCGTAGACCAGGACGTCAAAACGTCAAGATAGGATTTAGCTGTCGGCACATGTTTGCTGGCAAGATATGCCGTCTGGTCCGGGTCACCACCCGAAACCGCATTAGGACCACCCACCAGAAGGCCCGGCACATAGGCTCCCGTACTCTCATGAATACGATTGTGCGGATGCTCCGGCGGATTAGAACCAGCTCCCGTCAAAAAGCTCTTATCGAGGGAGTTGCGGCCAAACATATAATGAATTTGCGACAATGCACCTTCAATATATGCCTGTTTCGGCTCCAGCTGGTAAGCCATCAGGAGCATATCCCCCTGAGTCATCGCATTTTTGGTGGAAGCCCAAGTGTACTCCTCTTTTGACAGCGCACAGCCAAAACCATCTTGGGAAATTTTATCTGCGATAAAGTCAGCATAAGCAAGATAGGTTTTCTTTACCTCCGCCTGCAATCCGGCATCGGCATTTTTCGACATGGCATAAGCGAATTGCGCTAATGCCAGAGTATTATCCCAGGTGAAGAATCCCGGTGCCTTGGTAAACTCCGCTTTCTTTTCTTTAAGGTATTTCTCGTACTTCTTATCCCCTGTTGTACGGAACATCTCCGCAGCCATCCACAAGCGTTCCTGGATATCATTCTTATCGTCATAGGGGCCAGAACCACTCTCCTGACCTTCATCTACCCGATAGATCGATTCCTTCGTCTTGGAAAGGTAGCTCCAAACTTTATTGGCATCCTTCTGCAGCTGTTTCGCATAATCGGCATCGAGGTCGCGATAGACACGTGCGCCGATTGCCAGGCTCGCGCCATACATAGCAGTGCTGGCCGTGCAATTGCCATAAAGGAACCGCTCCTGCGTATCCGAATCCGGGCTCTTGTCAAAGCCCGGCCACTGGGCACCAGCAACCTTATGGAAAGTGCTGCCGTCCTTACGCATCATCTTCTTCATGAAATCGAACTCATATTTTACTTCGTTGAGCGCGTCGGGCAAATTTTTATCGTATTGGATGCCCTCGGGGAACAGCAACTGCCCCTTCGTAAAGTGATCGGGATGCGCCTCATAAGCCAACAGAAGTTCAGCGGCAGCAATGCCAGCTGTGGTGGTATATTTGCCATAGTCTCCGGCATCATACCAGCCGCCCGATACATCCACGATATCGCCCTTCTTGTTCAGCTTATCGGTAAAATACACTTTTGCCTGTTTATCCTGTGCATGACCATTTTTAACCTTAAGGCCTGTGATATCTTTATCGTTGATTGGCGTTCCACTGCGGCTCAGCGTATAGGAACGCAGCGTCTGTACAGCTTGAACTGCATAGACATTATCCCCGATTGCAAACGGATAAGACTCGCGGTTTCCCACTTTCAGTTTATACGTTCCCGGTGTATTGAAGGGCGTGAAGTCAGCCCGCTGAAGCGTTTCTTCCGACAAAGCATCGGCTTTAGCAGCCGAAAGATTGCCTTTATATACGACTTTATCGGTCTTAGCATCCACGAGTTTAAAGGAATTTTCACCGGAATCCGTTACCATAGCGGTCTTTTCATGGCCTGTGAGGTAACCTACCTGGTCTACATGCATGCCCGCATCTGCAGCTTCCGTCAAAGATGCCGCTCCACAAGTACCCAGCATGGCAATGCCTGCCAAAACCATCCGGCACAGTCTTTTCTTGCTCTGCATGATATCTCAGCTCCTTATTATTCTGCAAACGGCGTGTATTTGATGGACTTGTACTCCGCGGTAATCGGCAGATTCGAATCGTTAAACGGTTTAAGCCATTCATCAACGCCCTTACCGTTCCAAGCATTCATCATGATTTTCTGTTTTGTGACTGGCAGATCTTCATTTTCGCGGCGGAATACTTCTTTGCCATCGACAAACCAAATGATGGAGTTCTTGTGCCACTCAAATGCGTACGTATGGAAATCCTTCGATGCATCAAAGCCAAGGTCAATCATCTTCTCATGACCGCCTTTGCCATTGCGGAAATAATTGAGCTGTACTTTCGTGGTGTCTTTTCCCAAGACCTCGAAGTCAATCTCATCCCATGGGTCGCCATCACAGGGGCCGGTATACGTGAAGAAAGAAGAAACAACGCCGTCATTCTTCATAGCCTTCATGACTACTTCATAGCGGCCATAGCCATAGGTTGCTTTACTGCGATATTCACCACCGGAATACGGGACTTTATCCGCAGCCGGATTTGGCGACTCATCCACGGTCAACTGCAACGCGCCATCTTCAAATGTCACGTTCTCTTTATGCCAGAAGCAGTTAAACGGCATACCGTTAGTCCAGCCATCGGAAGCTTCAAACAGAGCATTTTCGCCCTTCGTCAAGTCAACCGAAAAAGCATCGCTGGCTTTCGTCTCCGTAGCCGGTGCAGCGGCCGCCATCGACGGAGCCGCCATATCCATCGTCACCGAAACTGGTACAGCCAGCGCCATCATAACGGCAGCAGCCAATGCTTTCTTGCGAATATCCATCATTTTACTTCCTCCCTATTCTTTGCTATAAATGAACCGGTCAAGTTGACCGGTTCCCCCCCTGAATCAATACGACAAATCCTCACCATTGCTATTGATAACTTTCTGATACCAATAGAAGGATTTTTTCGGACTGCGTTTTAACGTACCTTCCCCTTTGTTGTTCTTGTCGACATAGATAAAGCCATAACGCTTCTCCATCTCACCCGTGCTGGCCGAAACAAGGTCGATGGGTCCCCAAGGGCAGTAGCCCATCAGCGTCACACCATCTTCTTCGATCGCTTTTTTCATCTGAGCGATATGCTCCGCGAAATATTTAATGCGCTCGTCATCCTGTACCATCCCCGATGCATCCGGCGCCTCATGCAAGCCAATACCGTTTTCGACAATCATCATCGGCAGCTCATAGCGCTCGGAAAGCACATTGAGCATATAGCGCAGGCCAACCGGATCGATCTGCCAGCCCCAGTCAGAAGCTTTGACATACTGATTGGGGATTTCCTTGGCCAGATGACGGCTATTTTCGTCATACGCACTGACAAAACTCATGTAGTAGGACAGCGCGAAATAATCCACCTTGCCCTCTTCCAGAGCAGCCAGATCGCCGTCTTCCATCTTGATGTCGTAGCCATGAAGTTCCCATTCCTTCAGCATGTACTGCGGATAATGGCCACGGCACTGCACATCGCTGTAATAAAAAGTGCGATCCATTTCTTTTAGGGCTGCAATCTGGTCCAGTGGTTTGCAAGTCGCAGGATAGGACGGTGACATGGCCAGCATACAGCCAATCTGGAAATCCGGATTGATTTTGTGACCTTCAATAACGGCCTTTGCCGACGCCACCAGCTCATGATGTGCGACCTGATAAAGGACCTTATAACGGTCTTCGCCGTCCTTATAGATAACCCCAGAGTTGGTAAACGGTGCAAACGTCTCGTTTACATTGCGCTGGTTATTGATCTCATTGAACGTCATCCAGTATTTTACTTTATCCTTATAGCGCTCAAAGCAGGTAACAGCAAAGCGGACAAACATATCCACGAGCTTACGATTACGCCAGCCGCCGTACTCGGTAACGAGATGATAAGGCATTTCGAAATGCGAAAGCGTAATTACCGGCTCCATGCCATACTTGTGCATTTCATCGAAGAGGTCATCATAGAACTTGAGGCCTTCCTCATTGGGTTCCAATTCATCCCCGTTGGGAAAGATTCGCGTCCAGGCAATGCTCGTGCGGAAACATTTGAAGCCAAGTTTTGCCAGCAGGGCAATATCTTCCTTGTAATGGGAATAGAATTCGATAGCCTCGTGATTCGGATAAATCTTGCCCGGCAAAACACCATCGGTGATTTCCCGTGGTTTGCCCGGGCCACCGACCGTCATGACATCCGCAACGCTGATGCCTTTGCCGCCTTCTTTCCAGCCACCTTCGAGCTGATGGGCAGCCACAGCACCGCCCCAGAGGAAACCTTTTGGAAAACTCATAATCGGTATCCTCCTTACTTCTTTTCATCGAAGCGTTTGTACACCTCAATGAATTCCAATGCAATCGTCTTAAAGCCTTCCGCGCTCATGAGCTGGTCCTCAGCATGAAGAATCAGCAGATTGATGTTGCCACCTTCACCAGAAGCTTCCTTCTGAAGGAGGCCTGCATGCGCATCATGGCCTTCCACAAAGGCCTCGTCGCCTTCGGCGATAAGTTTTTCAGCCGCTTCATAGTTGCTCTTTTTGGCTTCCTGAATGGCTTCAATATAACAGCTGCGCGCCGTACCAACAGCTGAGATAATCTGAAATGCAGTGAGTTCTAAACCTTCCATAAAAAACAATACTCCTTAGTCGTTCATCAATTTACGGGCGAATTCAAGGGCACCTTTGCCGTCCATACGGCCATACATGCGCATGTCGATGGCGTCAACCGGAATGCCTGGAATCTGCTCGGCAATCTTATTTTTTTGGAAACGAATCTGTGGTCCGAGGAGGACACAATCCGCATCCGCCGCCTTCGTTGCTGCCTCCGATGCCGAAAAGGCATCGATGGAGCAATCATAAGAAGCCGCAGCGGCAGCTTCCTGCATTTTCTTTACCAGCATGCTGGTGGACATTCCCGAAGCGCAAAGTAAAACAATCTTTTTCATGATAATTTCTCCTTTTTCAATTCATTCCCCAAGAAAACTGTTTATTGTTAAATTTAGAAATGGAAATCAACACGCGTGCGGAGCATCGTATGATGATACTGCTCCCCACGATGACCATCCCAGACCAGCTTGGTGGCATTTGCCTTCATATAGAACGTATCCCACTCGATATTCTTAGCCGGAACATATTTGAAGCCAAATACCCAGCCACGATTGCCAGCATGGAAAGCACCATCCTGCTTATCGCCAAAGATACCCACCAGATCGTTCTCATTGTTCGGATAGTTATAATATCTCGTATACAGCTGGAACGATCCCTTGCTATTGAGATCCGGCCAACGATAATTCATCTGGATTGCATACGTATCACGGCCATCGAAGGCAATCGTTCTGCCACCTTCTGCTGCTCCATTGCGATTGCGCTCACGGTTCGTATGGACATAATCACCGAGCAGGAAGATATTCTTGATGGGGTTATACATAGCGCCAATGAGGAAAGCATGTGAACCAACAGAATTCTTCAATCCATCCCAAGGAGCAACTTCTTTCCCATAATAGTCAACGCCCAAGTCTTCATCCTTGCCCACATTGAGCTTGCCATAAGCCAGCCGCGTTTCAAGTTTCGGACTAATCCGCCCTTTAAGTCCCAGGCCGGCTACGCTAAAGTCATAGCCGCGATCCGTCGGCGTAAGGTAGAAGCACTCCGCCGTAAGCGGGGATTTGGGCAGCTGGACATCTGCGACCACGCCATCGGACTCATTGCCAAAGAAAGCGAAGTTGTAACCCATACCGCGCCATCTACGGCCGATATCAAGATTAACCTTACCGACCGAGCCCTCAGCCCAAACGCGCTGAATTGTGCCATGCTCGTTATCATACTGATGATCTCTGTCTTTCGGGTGATATGCCGGATATTTATGCGGATCATTGCGCTCTGCCGTTACGTATTTGGCATAATGCTGTACCGTCTCTGCCTGGAAGTTCATATTCCAGCGATCATTAATCTTGTATTTCCCCTCGAGGTCAAGGTAGGTGCGGCGAAAATCGTTGCGATTGATATAGCCATTGACGTTATCATTATCCCAGCCCAAACGGCCAAAGCCCTTGATCTGTATGCGATTCTGTTCCTCTTTGAGATTTTTGATAGCCGCTCTATTGCTATTGGCAACTTTCTCCGCGCGCTTGAGTTTGTTGTTTTCCTTCTTCAACGCATTAAGCTGCTTCGAAAGCTGCTGCTGCTGTGCCTCAAGTGCTGCAATTCGAGCATTGATGTCTACATCACTGCTCGGTGCTGCCATCGCTGTGCCAGAAATCCCCATCGTAAGTCCGAGAAGCATTGCCGTCGTTTTTTTCTTGCTAATCATCATCATTTTCCCCTTTTCTCGATACTTCCTAAAAATAAGTTTGTATTAATGTCCAGCAGCGGCTTTCATGTCCGTTGTTTCCCTCTCATTCTCACTGGCATCATCCGACTCCCCCATTTCCTCCTTGAGGAAAGCATTATCCTGTGCTTTGAGGAACGGGAAGTAGATTGCCGTTGCAATGGCCAAATTCACAATCTGTACGACTGCGCCCTGCCAGCCATCGAGCAGGAAGCCCGCAATAATCGGCGGTGTCGTCCAAGGTACCTGAACAGCCGAGAACGGAGCCATAAACCCAGTTGTAATTGCAAAATAAGTTACGAACATTGCAATCAGCGGCACAATGACAAACGGTACCAAGAGATACGGATTGAATACGATTGGCAAACCGAAGATGATTGGCTCATTGATGTTGAACAGGCCCGGTACAAACGCCATCTTCATAAGGGATTTAAGCTGCTGGGAACGAGCTGTGAAGATACCAGCCAACAAAAGTCCCAGCGTCAGGCCGCAGCCGCCACTCTTTGTGAATACATCATTGATCTGGCAAGTGAAGATTTTTGCCTGTGGATTGTTCACCAAACTCATACCAGCATCGATAAGGTGCTGATTATCCAAAGAATTGGCAATGAGCAGCGGGCTTACCACACCGCCGACAACATTCGGGCCATGAATACCAGCCCAGAACAGGATGCTCTGCAGCCCTACGATGATAGAACCGCCAGCCAGTGAATCAGACAGGCCCTGCAGCGGCGTCTGGATTACTTTAAAGATAAGTTCCGGCAGCGTCGTGGCACCGATGTAATGGCAAAGGCCATAGAGAACCGAAGCCGAGGTGAAGAAAATCATGCCCGGCACGAGAGCCGTAAACGCTTTAGCGACACCCGAAGGAACCGAATCCGGCATCTTGATGCCGATATGGTTCTTTTCGCAATAGCAAAATACATAGGAGACAAAGAAGGCAATAAAGATGGCGGTAATGACGCCATTACTTCCTGCCCAAGCTTTCGGAATGATGTCACCGATGGTTTCCCCACCTTTGCTGACAATCGTCGGCGGCATCAAAATCAAAAAGGTCGAAAGGGCCAGAATCGATGCCATGATTGCATCGCAGCCTTCATTTTCTACAAATTTATAAGTAATCGACAGGACAACAATCAGCGCCAAGACACTGAAGGTACCACCAGCAACCGCATTGAGTGGAGCCGTCCAGTCTGTCCCAAAAATCGAAGCCACGAACTCCGGATATCCTGGCAGTGGCAGATTCGCCAGCAGCAGGAACACCGAACCACAGATTGTGAACGGCGTCGTCATGATGAAACCATCACGTAAGGCCGCTACGGCACGAATCTGAGCGAACTCCCCCATGAATTCGATAAATTTATCGAACATTTCTTGTTTACTCATTTTCTTTTCCTCTTTCCAAATTTGATTTACCCGGGAGCTGTGCGCGCAGCTCCCGTTCCCCTTAAGGTGATTCTAATATAACACGATGCCAATTACGGAACAATAAAGTTAAACCAATACGAAACACTGATTCATAACATCGTAGAAAATCCGTTTACTCCTGTAGCACTGTTACATATATTACATATATTCTGATATTTTTGTTATTTCCCGCATGTGGAAAACATAAAAAAAAGCCTACTCCCC
>CALYVJ010000067.1 GCA_945494195.1 uncultured Selenomonas sp.
CAAGCTGATTTATCAAGGCATACGGGATGTTTTCCGTGTGCGAAGTTTGAGTCCTATTATAAAAAACCTATCTGAAAAGAGCAAGAAGGACTAAGCTTTCACTTCATTCTCCATCAATAGGAAAAAAAATCCCCGCCTGCTTGCGGGCAGATTCTGCTGTTTCCAGTACTGCAGCCGATACCGCCAACCCCTCTTTTACCCGTTCATAATCCTTGACAGCAAAAATTTTAGCAAATTCCTGGAACTCATGTACCATGCGATGGCGGTAACGGTTCAATTCATAGTGGGACGTCACCCCGCTGCCACGGAGTTTCAGGTCAAAGGCGGGTAGTTCATTGGGATTCCCCTCAATCCGAATATAGCCCTTCTCTCCCTGAATTACGGCATACCCAGGACTGTCGGAATCTTTGGCACCAGTAGCTAGGGCAAAGAAACCCGGATATTGCATATTCACCACCCCGCTGGTATCAATGCCGTTAAAACCGATATTCGCCGTATAATGAACAGATTTTGGCGCGCCAAACAAGCCAATGATAAGATTCAAATTATAGATATTGATGTCATATAATGCACCGCCGCTTCGCTCGGGATCAAAAGCCGGCAGCACTTCCCCCTGTAAATAGCGATCATACCGGCTGGAATATTGGGAATAATTGGCTACTACCGATTTTATTTTCCCGAGTTGCGGCAACGCCTCTCGGATAGCAGCAAAGTTTGGCAGATAAAGCAGCGTTACGGCTTCAAAGACATACAGTCCGCGGGCTATGGCCAACTGCCGCAGCTCCTGCACTTCCCGGGCAGCCGATGCAAAAGGCTTTTCCACAATGACATGCTTGCCCGCCAACAAAGCCTTTTTCGTGTACTCGTAATGAACACTATTGATAAGGCCTATATATACGAAATCAATCTCTGGATCGGCGAGCAGCGCATCATAGTCGGTATAAACTTTTGGTATTGCATACTCTGCCTGAAGTCTTTCCGCTTTCTCCCGGCTTGCAGGGCGGGCAAAAATAGCCGCCACCTCTATCTCCGGCACCTGGCAAAGTGCCGGTAAAGCTCCTTCGTTTACGATTAAACCAGTACCTAAAATTGCTAATTTCATATCACGCGCACTCCTTCACTCTATGTCTAAGTCGTTGATTTTTACAAGGGAAGTTTTGTTTGTTCTTCCCGCAACCATCGCAACCGTTGTTCCTCCCGATGAATCGCCTGCCGCAAAATCATCGCATGACCATAATGCCTCTTTTGTTCGGTCCCCGCGGAAAAACTGTCTGCCAACGAGATTTCAGATATTGTAATTTCTCTTCATGACGGGCAATTTCCTCTGTAAATATTTTTTTTATCTGCGAGTCCCTTACATCATTTAGCAAATACATCTTCATCGACAACTCATCCCGAGTTGGGGGAAGAGCATTAAGTGGCTCATCCATCCATTCAGATAGATCGGCTTTTCCCTGTTTCTCAATCCGGTAATAGGTCTTGGTCATTTTCTGGCCTACCGTATCCTCATAGGAAGAAATCAATCCGCCTTCCACCATTCTTTTGAGCTCTGGATAGATTTGACTATGATTGGAATACCAAAAATCCCCCAGTTCTCCTTCAAAGAGTTTTTTTGGTAAATTGCAATTGAGTTTGAACGAAGGACTTTCCTCTTTGTTGCCAAACATGGGTTCCGTCATTCCCGTAATCACTGCCTCTGAAATCTCTTCTCGCAATTGGCGATATATCACTCGCCCGTCGGTTTCGCTGATCCCCCAAAAAAGCAGGTGCAAATAAATCGACGAAGCTCCTACCTCCCGACCCTGCTGCTGTATTACTGCCAAGAAAAACCAAATCCTGCCGCAACTAATCAGCGCAACAAAATGACGAAATACTAAAAGACGGCCGCATGAGCAGTACGACCGTCTTTTAGCTGTGTATTATATTTTAGGAGAACTTTAACGAAAACCTGTACATAATATAGCACACCTGATAATCATTTTCAATAGTAAAATAACAATTTTTCAAAAAAAGAGCCCTCAGGCTAATACACAAAAACCTAAGGACTCTATTACGTATGTAACGCTCTCCTATTTATAGTTTATCATGGAACCTTACAAATGTCCAAAACGGATTCACACTTTTCTTTTGACCAAGATAGAACCAGTCTTCATCTCCTTAGCCCTACGCATAGCATATGCCACTGCATGGGCACTTTCGAGGGCTGGAATGATCCCTTCATACCGGGAAAGTTTGAAGAACGCATCGATTGCCTCCTCGTCGGTAACCGAGTCGTATTTCACACGACCTTCCTCTTTCAGCAGTGCATGCTCCGTTCCTACCGAAGGATAATCCAAGCCACTGGCCACCGAATAAACCGGTGCCGGATCACCATTTTCATCTTTTAACATAATGCTGTCAAAACCATGCATAATTCCCTCAGAACCATAAGTCATCGACGCCACATGGTCACCCATTTTGCTGCCGCGTCCTAACGGTTCTACCCCCACGATTTCCACCGGATCATTCAGAAAGGGAACAAACATACCAATGGAATTGCTGCCGCCCCCCACACAAGCCGTTACCACATCGGGCAAGAAGCCCATCATTTCCTGGAACTGCTCTCTAGCCTCAATTCCCACGACAGTCTGAAAATCTCTCACCATCAATGGAAACAGATGCGGCCCTACCGCAGAACCAATGCAATAGATGGTATCCTTATAATTTTCCAAATAATCAGCAAAAGCTGCGTCGACAGCTTCCTTCAATGTTTTTTCCCCATGAACTTCGCCAACAGACCTTCGCCCATGCAATGATTGAATTTATGTGCTCCCGTGTGGTTGAGATCTTCCCGTTTTAAATAAATCTGGCAATTCCCCAACTTCCGGGAAAGACGCTCACAATGATAAACCGGTGTTGGTCTTCCTTGGAATTCCTTGCGGATTCTTCGCAACTCCTTGACAAACTGGGAAGAATGACAAATCGTCATATATGCCTGGGTAATTTCTTCAAAGGCCGGCACGAGCTTTTCCGGCAAATACGCTCCACCGAATTTGCCAAAACGCCCCTCCGCATTGGGATATTGTTTCAAATATGTCGAAAAATCCATAAGAACCTCCTCAATCCATGCCTAACAGCTTCCGCAGGCAATTATAGGAAATCTCATAGATGGACAAATACTTATAATCAATGCCCGCTTCGGCCATCGCTTTTTTCTGCTTCTCCGTAACCACGGCATAAGGGTAAATCCCATAGATAAAGGGAAAATACGCATAGATGAAGCTCTGCTTATTCTCTTCATCCATTTCCGGACAAAACTTGTCCAGACAATGACGCACCGCTTGCATAGACTTGCCATAGGAACGCTTGAACTCCACCAGATTCTCGTAGCGGCTGTTCCCTTCCATATCAAAATGATTCATGGAGAGAAGCTTCAACAGCCGTGACCGCTTTTCCAAAGAACGGGACAAAGCATCCGCCAGGTCATCATGGCTTAACGAATCGTGCGCAGACACGAGCTGCTCCAGGTCAGCCACCCACAAATCATACTCCCGCTGCATCAGCGCGAGAAAGATTTCTTCCTTCGTATTGAAATAGTTGTAAATAGCCGTGCGATTAAAGGTCGTTACCTTGCCAATCTCTTTGAGCGTAATATCCTTGAAATTCATCGTCTCATAAAGCTTGGCACATGCATCAATAATCTCTTCGCGCCGCGCGAGCAATACTTCTTCCGAAACCTTTGGCATAAACAGCCTCCTGCAATTTACTTTCTAAAAATGACACCGTGTAACTTATCTTGATTGCATTATACGGCCAAAATGACACCATGTCAATATAAATTGCAAAAAAATTCGCCACGCTTTTTCCGTGACGAATCTCTAGGCTTAGACAGTTCCCCGCAATATGTCTATTTTATCTTAAATATTCTTCTAGCACCAAACCTGCATCACAGATTTTCTTTGCAGTTTCCTTGCCAACATAGCGGAAATGCCAAGGCTCGTAACTGTAGCCTGTGATACGTTCCTTTCCCTGCGGATAACGCAGGATAAAGCCATATTCTGCCAACAGTGGGTGTATCTGCGCAAAAATTTCCTTCTGCGCTATCATTTCGTCATTATCATCAATAGCCTTTCCGTCCACGACCAAGCAGATATCGACAGCCAAGCCCGTATGATGTTCGGAATACCCCGGAACCGCTACATACTGCTTCACATAGTCGGCCCCATACTTTTGGGTAAATTCGGCCACGATTTCCTTTTGACGGGCTACACTCCGATAGACAGAATCCAGCTCAATCTGAATCCCCTTTTTCTTCAGGGCTTGGCGCAGCTGCTCAAAATGCTGATAGGTTTCCGGCTCAATCTGGAATTCCTTTCCAAACGCATTCTTCACCGTAATCAGCGGCAGTTTTGCCTCATAATCATCCGGCAGCTTGTGTGTTTTGTTGACGAATACCAAATAATCTACACTTTGGCTCGTACCAATTTGGCTGACTTCCATACTATCCGCTGCCTCAGCTTCATAAGCAAAGCTGCAGCATACCATAGCCAATAATGCACCAACCAACAGTTTTTTCTTAAACGATTTCACAATTTCACGCCTCTTTCTATTCAATAAAATACCATCGACCATATTCGCTACGGCAACGGCTTTTACCTGCTTGCGTTAAATAGTAACCGAGTCAAACTGCTGACCGATAAAACCATCTTCCACCACGTCCAGAACAATTTCGCCGGTATACCATCAGCGGCTTCATAAGGAGGATGATTGATACCACTCGAAAAATGCATACTTAATTAACGCTCCTTACCGATAAAACACTGCGCTGCCCAGCACTGCGGGTCGGCGGCATAAAAATCGCGGTAGGCTTCCATCCTGCCAGATTTGTAAGCGCCATGATACATCATCCTTTCTCAACTATTATGGCTTTGCGCTTACAGGAACATCTTAACAGGCAGGATTTGTTTTGTGAAATGCACTTATGTCATTATTTATGCATAAAACGCATTAATTATGCGTATCATGAAACACAAGAGGTGACGCTTATGAATATGCAACAATTAGAATGCTTTACGACGTTAGCCAAAACATTGAATTACGCCAAAACGGCAGAACAGCTTTCCTTATCTCAGCCGACGGTATCCCGCCAAATCCAAAGTCTGGAAACGGAACTCAACGCCAAACTCTTCAACCGGACCACGCGTTCCGTCAGCCTGACGCCGGTGGTCTTTCAATTTTTGGACGATGCCCAGCAGATGCTGTCGCTCTACTATCATTCGCTGGAATGGATTTCCACCTTCCATCAGCAAAAACGCACGGTACTGCGCATTGGCTATGCCGATTTCCACGATGATGCTATCGCCTTTCAAAAGCTCTGCGATGATGCCTTTGTCTGTGTGGTAAATAAGCAGCATCCATTAGCGCAGAAATGCAAAAAGAGACGCCAAAAAAGCGTCTCCTCTGCGGATTTCTGGCCCTATCGCCAGATTATCGATATTCCACCCTATTTGTTGAAACATGTCTTTTCCCGCGCTCATCATATCGTACCGGTCAACGATGAACGCGATAACATCCTCTGTGCCACAACCAGTGAAGCTTATAATCTTGCTCTGGCGGTAGCTGGCTTTTCCCTGATTCCCAGGCATCTGGCACCGCCCCATAAGGATCTTGTCTTTCTTCCTTGGGAAGAATCCCCCACGCCCCCATGGGCATTTACTACCGGCAGCTATGCGGTACAGAAGTTCCTCGCGCCAGAATGTATTTCTTCATCTTTAAGCGAAAGCAGCTGCGAAGCACCATTTAACGCCTGCCAGCATTATAACAATTTTGTTACCAGCACAAACAAAGGGATTGCAATAATCGTACGTTCCAGGAAAATAATAAAGAGTTTCTTGAAGTCCAGCCCAACACCGGATTTAACGATGATACTTCCCACTTCAGTCAGATAGATAATCTGCACCAAAGAAAGCCCTGCTACGAGGAATCGCGTGGTTTCCGGCAAATCCTGGCTGGTAATCAACGCCGGGATAAACATATCGATAACCCCCACCAAGGTTGCTGGTGCAATCTGGAATGCCCCTTCAATCCCCAGAAGGCTCATATAAGCCCCCATAGGATAGGAAATCCACTGCATGATGCTCGTCTCATTTACGAGCAGCGTGCCAATCGTTCCCCAGGCGATAACGATAGGAATGAGATCCAGCACGATACCGATTGTCATTTTACCACCGGCCTTTAAGGCTTCGGCAAGACGGAATTTCGCAGCTCGTCCCAACGCCTCAGTCCACGCCCAACGAACGAGCGAAGCATCTTTAGGCACTTCTTCGTTGATTTTCTTTTCCCCATGAAACGTATCCGGAATGGATTTCAACGGACGGATGCGAACACCAATTGCCGCCAGTATCAGACCAATAATCGTAACAGAACCATAAAGCAGCAGAAAATGCGACGTGACATGAAGGGTTTCCGCTACAACCATGCAGAACGGAATCGACACCAGCGAGAAATTCGTCATAATAGACGCTGCCTCACGTTTGCTGTAAAAACCGCTATTGTACTGATTTCCCGTGATCAGCACCGCCGTATTGGACGATGCCAGCCAGGAAGCAATGAGATCTACCGACGCACGGCCTGGAACATGAAACAGTGGGCGAATCAATGGTTTCAACAAGATTCCTGTAAATTCCATGATGCCGCAATCCGTCAAAAACGGCAATACAAAACTCAGCGTTACAGCTAAGGCTACCAGCGTCTGGGAAAGCCCCACCATACTTTCGCCTACGTCAGCACTGCGAACAGCTTCAGGACCAACGCCCAGCACCACGCACAGCGTGACGAACAGAGCCACCAGCCGCGTCACCATATAAGGTTTCGATACCCACAAGAGCCCTGCCAACCATTCATGCTTCCGCAAGAAAGCCGGTTTCCAAACTTGCCCGATCAATGCCCCTACCGAAGAAAATACCACAATTGCCGTCAACAGCCATGGTAGATTCGCCTGGATAGCCTTATCAAGCATTTCCGTCAACACCGACAAAGTCGTGTTGAAATCACTTTGTCCCCCACTTACCGGGAACAGAAACATAAAACAGCCAAAGCCCGAGCAAAGCAGAAATTTTGCCGTTTCTTTCCAGGAATATTCCTTTACGCCTTCCATCCTTGTACCTTCTTTCATAAAATAAGCAACGACATTTCATAGTAGCGCTTATTTTATGAAATGTCGTTGCGTTTTATTCATGTGCAGTAATTATTATACAGCATTATTTATTTTTTGCAAGAAAAACTGTATGATTATGCAATTTCTCCGTTATTTTTTCGGTGCAGCCTTAGTTTCCTGTCCAGCAGGTGCCTTAGGCGGCTGGGCGGCTTTAGTTGCAGGAACTGTTTTCTCTTGTTTTTCCGGCACAACAGCCTTTTCTGCCTTGCCATTTTTCACTGCTTCCTGTTTTCCCTTTGCCTTCGCTTCAGCAGCAGCTGCTGCATCAGCCGCAGCCTGTTCCTGCGCCTGGACTTGCTCCTCGTAAGAGGTTAAACAGTCCTCTACTGTCTTCTTCAACTCTTTGGCATTACTGCCATATCCGCCAAGGTCATTCATGTTAATCGCCGACAGATAATCGCTAGCCACCTGAAGCTTATTGATATCACCATTGCCCAGATAGACCCGATAGGCGATCTCTGCTGACACATACCCATAGAGATTATAGCCAAGACTTTTCTGGCCTTCGTCTTCAAACAGGGACAGATACACCCGGGCCGATTGGTAGTCCTCCTCGGCCAGCATCGCCTTACCTTTTTCCAAGTTCTCAGCCAGCAACCGCTCCCGCGAAATCTTGACCAAGCCAAACAAAACGACTCCACCCAGCAACAGTAAAATCAATATGCCAGCAAT
>CALYVJ010000068.1 GCA_945494195.1 uncultured Selenomonas sp.
CATAGAAGCCTCCATAAGGTAGATTCATCAATCTTATGGAGGCTTCTATATTTTATGTCAATATAAAGGGATTTTTCGCAGCTCCTTTATATTGGGCCTTAAAAAATCCTGCCACGAACATTTCCGGTAAACAGTTCAATCTCGTGCATAAATTCTTTCCAGGCTTCTGGCATATCTTCGCCGCGCATCGTATAACTGCCGCTGTCCTCAGTGCCATCATGCCAAACCAGTTTCCACTCTACCTGCGGCAGGAAATCATCGGCAATCGTATCCGACTGACTGCCAAACCGTGCCGCCTGCGCCGCAATGCGTTCCAGAAGCAACGGCACATTGCGCGCCGAGTCGAAGGCATGACGCTCTGTTCCCACGCCCTGCTTATGACGGGTGAAAACCAGAATATGCTTACCACGGTTGATGATGAGTTTCTCGGTAAGGGCCAGCCGTTTCTGTTTCGGCAAATAGATATTGCCCCCCTGATTCTCCATGGTATCCTGAAGGATCAACGATACCTGTTCTAACTGTTTCACTCGGTGAAGCTCTACCCCTGGGATATCATTCATCAAATCGATAAAGGCAGCCCAGCTGCCCGGATAGGCCTGATCCCCCACAATGCGGCGCATGCCGATTTTCGAATCTTTAAAGGCCAACCGCCAAAGGTGATGCACCTCCGGTGCTGTCTCTGGCTGGTAGCTTGCCCGCCAGGATGGCAAATGAAGTTTTTCCAGCCGGCGCAGCCAGCGGCGGCCGCCTTCCAGCACCTGCATCGGGGCCTTTTCCTCTTCACTGCCCTTGCTCACGCGATAATACAGCTGACGATCTTTGAACACCAGTTCAACCTTCAGCGAGTATTCCTCCATCAAAAAAGTCAGTTTCTCCAGCAATCTTTCGCTTGCCTCCTATCACAATACAGACCGGTTCAATCAATCCATATGAATTCTCCTACTACATCATACGCACCCAAAAGGAAATCGTCAAGCGACTGACGGCAAATGACAAAAACTGCCTGCCACTGACCAATCCAATGGACCGGTCAGTGGCAGGCAGTTTTCTTTTCTGGCAATATCATAAACGATTCATCGAAAAACAAGACTCGTCCCATTCATCGGCTTTACTATTCATTTCCTCCTGGAAAAGAGCCTCTTCTTCCTGTAACGACTCCACTTCTTCTCTGAGCTGAACTAATTTGGCATAGAGTAACGCATAACTTGACAACAAATCTTGTTCCATAAAGCCGCCCCGCTTTCGGATTGTTTGCAATTGATGATTCTTAATTCTAATCATATTATAGTATATCTTTTATCTCAAAATCAAGAACTCTATGGCTGCTTCGGGTTCTTTTCCGCACCAATTTTTTTCCCGGGACGCGGATGGAACAGATGCCAATCATAGCGAAGCGCACCAACCCGCAAAAGGATAACGAGCGCGAAGCACAGCCAGGACATCGCCAGGATTCCAATATACGGATAAAGCAGACACGATACCAACGCCCCCACCAAAGATGCCGTAGCGTAAATATCTTTGTACAGGACAACGGGCATGCGCCGCGCCATGACATCGCGCAATACGCCACCGCCTACAGCCGTGATAACCCCCAGTAATACCGGTAAAACATACGGATTGCCATACTCGCGCCCCAATCCAGTCAACATGCCCGTAATCGTAAAAGAGGCCAGCCCAATGGTATCACAGATATTGTAGAGCAGTAAAAAGCGCTGCAGATTGCGATGGGATATGGGCCATCGGGTATATCCCCAGGAAATAAACAATGCCGTCAGAATTGCCAGCATAAAATCCGTAATATCGCATAAAGCCATCGGCGGCGTTATGCCGGCGAGCACATCGCGTACCATGCCGCCGCCGACAGCGGTGAGCGCTGCCAACACGATTACGCCAAACACATCCATCCGCTTGTCGATGGCTACCATCGCCCCCGACACCGCAAAGGCTACCGTGCCCATAATATCAAAAACCACCCAAGTCAAACTATCCATAGCAAAAACTCCTTTATCCCTGTTCCCCTATCGTACAATAGCCAGAAAAAACCGTCAACCACAAACAAATCTTATAATGTCCACGATAAAAATATTGACTTTATCAACTATTACGTTATAATCAGACTTACAAAATGCTTTTTATCCAAAAGGAGTGACCCATATGATTCAAACAGTATTTTCCCACCACAAAAAACAGGCCGCCCTGGCCCTTGCCGCCTGCCTGCTCGCTTCTGGCAATTTTCTGAGCAGTGCCCATGCCCAGAAACCTGCACCAGCCGTCGGCATGCCAAATCCCATGGTGGAATACGCCACCGTCCGCGAGGCATCCAAGGCCGCCGGTTTCCCCCCGCTGTATCTGCCAGAAATCTCCGGCTATCATGTCACCAATGCTTTTGTCATCAGCAAAAATACAGTGGATATCCGCTATGCCCGTGACGGGGAAACGAACAAAACACTGACCCTGCGCACCTCGCCGGCCAAGCGCCAGCAAACCAAGGACATCAGCGGTATCTACGGCGTAAAATGGATACAGCGGAATATCGACGACACGACGGTATTCTTGGCGAAAGTTCCGGCCGAATCGGCAGCTTACCACGAAGGTTATGCCGCCTATTGGCAACAGGACGGCATGCTGTTCTCCGCCTACGCCCAAAATATTTCTGAACCGGAATTTGCCCATCTGCTCAAAGACGGGCTGCTTGACCTGTCCCATATTTATTTTTAACCGGTCAAAATCCCCCGCCATATCCAATGAATGGGATAATACACCAAGAGGGGACTGTTGCATGCAACAGTCCCCTCTTGGTGTCCTCAACCGCTATCAGCCCCGGAAGACATACAGGAACACGCCTAATAAAATCAGGCCTAATCCCAGCGATATCCCGCAGAGTTTCCCCTCAACGGGCGAAAGATCCGTCCATTCTGCATTCTGCTGGATAAGTTCCGGATGCTCTTCATAACCGCGGACTTCCAAATCTGCAGCCCTGTTTTTGACGGCAAGATCACTCATGATATTTCATCCTTTCTCTTTACGAACCGACTACCGGCGGCAGGATGCCAAGGCCTACCCAAAGAATAAAGCCAAACAACGCGATGGCATAGACACCGACTATGCGGCCAAGACCTTCAGCCCAAAGCTTGCGCACATTGGTGATGAGTCCAATGGATAAGAAGCAGAGGCCGAAGAAATACGATGATGACCGAAGAAAGCACCGTCGGCACGATTGCTCTGGCCCGAATGGCACTGCCCGTGGCAATCGCAGCGGCCACACCGCAGATGGAAATCCCCGAAGCCATCGGTGCCGCCCATTCCGGCGTAAACTTGAAGAACTTGCGGGCAATGATATAGACCACCGGCCAGTAAATCAGATAAGCCTCCACCACCGCGCAGATGCCGCGGAAGATAACCGTGCTTGCCAGTCCCATTGCCCCTACGGTCTTGATGGCAATCGTCATGCCTAGGATGACGATGCCCGTTTTGATATACCACTCCGGCTTGGCAGCCGTAGACAGGAAGGCCGCGGCCTTCGGGAAAAAATTCCCGATGACGAGGCCCAACACCAAGGCAATGACAAAGCCCAGTTCACCGAACCCCAACGACCAGCCGATGCCAAACTTCTCCAGATTGTTCGGCGTAGCTGCCAAATAGGCAAAGTTTCCAGCCGTATTAGCAGCCACCGTCACCCAATAGAGAATGGTGAACCCAACCACAAAGCGCTTGATGGAACTTCCCATGAAGTAGGCGCCAGCTGTGGTGAGTATGAGCAGGAACAAGTACGTCGCCAGCATCGAACCAAAGCCCCCAAGGAAAGCAAACTCCTTGGAATAACGATAAGTGCGAATAGAAACAAAAAAGAGGTTCCAAGGACATAGCCAGCCCAAAGCTGTATGTCCTTGGAACCTCCAATTTTTTGGTCAGTTCCTATCGTTGTTGATACTATATCCTATTATACATAGTCAATATGTATAATAGGAATATTTTGTTCTCATTTATGCGAGAAGTTTGCGGATTCAAATTCGCGGCAACGCCTCGCCCCCACTCCCCAAAACTATAAACTCCGCTGGCCCCATACCGAGCCAGCGGAGTTGCTTTTCCTCTTAAATTACATAGAACCAAGCCGCATCGGGGTCTGCTTCTACTTCCTGTATCTCCCGGCGCCCCTGATTGTAGCGAAGCTCCTGATTCTTGACACTGACCTTCGTATCCGGTGCAATGGACTTCGTCAAAAATACATTGCCGCCGATAACCGAACCGCGGCCAATGACTGTATCGCCGCCGAGGATCGATGCTCCTGAGTAGATCGTCACATGGTCCTCGATGGTCGGATGACGCTTCTTGTTGAACAGCTTGCGTCCCCCCGAAGTCGACAGCGCCCCCAGCGTCACCCCCTGGTAGACCTTGACGTGTTCGCCGATTTCTGTGGTCTCGCCGATGACGATGCCCGTGCCATGGTCGATCATGAAGTATTTGCCAATCTTTGCCCCTGGGTTGATATCGATGCCTGTCTTGCTGTGGGCCAGCTCCGTCATGATACGCGGTATCACCGGCACGCCGAGCTCATAAAGCACATGGGCAAAACGGAAAATCGTGATGGCATAGAGCCCCGGATAGGCAAAGATGATTTCATCGGCACTTTCGGCCGCAGGATCGCCATCGAAGACCGCCTCCACATCAGTGGCCAGATATTCGCGGATTTCCGGGATGCGGCGCAGGAATGCCAGCGTGATTTTCTGAGCCTCCAGCCGCGTCGCCTCCAGTTTTTCCTCATCGGGATGTTCCCCATAGCGCAGGGCAATGGCAATCTGCTTGTTGAGGCGGAAAGCAATATCCTCGATGACCATCGAAAGGTTGTTGCGGATGTCGTAAATGCGGTAGCTCTTATCTTTCGTAAATCCGGGATAAGCCACCCGTACGAGTTCCTGGATCAGTTCATAGATAACCTTGGTATCGGGCTGGTTGAACACGTCCAGCTTGTCAATATGCCGCTTCTTATCATAGTCGGCAATGATTTCCCGGGTAATGTCATGTATCTCCGTTGAAATAAGTTCCTTCATATCAGTACCTCTTCTGGTAATATCGTTTTCTATACAAAAAAGGTTCCAAAACCTGACCAAAACAGGATTCGGAACCCTTTGATTTGTCCATGCATTGGATTCTTGTTTCATGGTAGCATACAGGCGTATATCTGTCAATCAAAACCGTTTCATAGCCCCCTCATGACTCAGCCAGCTTCGCCAGCGCCTGCCCAAAATCCGCTAGCAGATCCTCCGCATCCTCCAGACCAACGCTTATGCGTACCAGGTCGCTGGTGACACCGGCATAGTCCTTTTCCTCCTCACTGGCATGGGCAAAAATCGTCGAAGCCGGATGGACGACCAGCGTGCGGGCATCGCCGATATTGGAGACATTGAGGGCATACTGCAGTGCGTTGATGAATCGATAGGCTCGTTCCTTGCTGCCAAGCCGCACCGTCAAAAGCGTGCCGAAATGACCGCCAAACTGCTTGGCCGCAATCTCATGCCAGGGACTATCGGCAAGGCCTGGATAATTGACCGTAAGCCCCTGGGCCTGCAAAAACCTGGCCAGTTCCCGCGCATTCGTACAGGCTCTATCCAAGCGCAAAGCCAGCGTATCGAGGCCGATGCCCGTCAGATAGGCATTGAAGGGTGCCATGCAGCCGCCATAGTCGGTGACCATGCGCATACGCAGCCGCACGCTGAAACTCATGGGGCCGAACTGGAACTGGCGGAACTTCGGAAACCGCGCCGGATTCCACTTGAAACGGCCGCCGCTGATGACAATGCCCCCCACGGAGTTGCCATTGCCATTCAGGGCTTTCGAGGTCGAATGGATCACCACATCGGCGCCTAAAGAAAGCGGCTGGCAAAGATAGGACGTCGTGACGGTGTTGTCCACAAACAGCGGAATATCATAGCTGTGTGCCAGCTTTGCCAGCGCCTCGATATCCACCACATTGAGTTTTGGATTGCCGATGGTCTCCACATAGAGGAGCCGCGTGCGCTCTGTGATAAGCTCCGCAAAATCTTCCGGCGCATCCCCCTTGGCATAGTGCACCCGAATGCCAAATTCGGAAAGATCCCGGAAAATCGAGCTCGTGCCGCCATAAAGGCCCCCCGAGGCCACAATCTCATCCCCCTGAGAAACGACATTGAGTACTGCCTGGGAAACCGCCGCCATACCCGAAGCACAGGCCACAGCGCCGACACCGCCCTCCAGGGAGCGGATGCGCATCTCAAAGCTGGCAATGGTCGGATTGCCCACCCGGGTGTAGACAAAACCGGGCTTACGCCCGGCAAAGATCTTTTCCATATCTTCGGCCGTTTCCTGATAAAAGGCCGTACTCTGGTAAAGGGGCTGCGTCACCGCTCCTGTGGCCTTATCGGGGCCAAAGGAATCATGCAGCAGCCGGGTCGTGAATCTCATAACTCCCTCCCGCCTTTTTGCACCACCAAGTCATAGGTGCCGTCAGCAGCCTGATTGACACTGAGGACCTTATGGCCTTCATCCTTCAAACTGCGGGGAACGTTCTGGATGGGCTCCCCTTCATTTAAGTGCACCGCCAGCAGCTGTCCAGCCGCCAGATCCTCCAAAGCCATCTTGACCTTCACAAAGGTAATGGGACAGACCACATCGGTGATGTCAATCGTATCATCAATCTTCCATGCTTCACTCATAATATTTCCTCCACTGCCTGTTCAAACTTCTCCCAACCCACACGGTCCAGGCAATTGGCAAACCGCTCGCTGGGCTTCGCATTGTCCTCAAAGAATTTCAAGGCGACATCGACAATCTCGTAGAGTTTCTCTTCCTCAAAGATAATCGGTAGGAAATGACGGCCCACAGCGATGCGGTTGCCATAGAGGCCACCGAAGGAAATCACAAAGCCGTTCTCCCCGGTCCAGGCATCGGTGGGGCAGCTCTTGATGCACTTGCCGCAGTAGACGCATTTCTCTAAATCCAGCGTCAATTTCTTAGCCGCTTTATCCACCTCAATAGCCTTCTCCGGGCAGACCGCCCCGCAGACGCCGCAGTAGATACAAGCCTCCGACTTCCATTCGGGACGCACGCCCCCCTTGACGCCCATATCGTTTTCCTCGGCTTTCAGGCAGTTATTGTGGCAGCCCGTGAAGCCGAACTTGAACTTATGGGGCAGCTCGCGGCCGCCATAGCGCTTGTCGAATTCATGGGCCAGTTTGACCGTATCGATGAGGCCGGAGGGACAGACCGCCGTTCCCTGGCAGGCCGTAATCGTGCGGACCCGCGGGCCGCAGACACCTACCTCCACGCCGCCTTCTTTCAGGGCCTTTTTGACATCATCAATATCCTGCACTTTGATGAAGGGGATTTCGATGCCCTGCCGGCTGGTCAGATGCACATACCCCTGGCCGAACTTCTCCGCCACCTGCTGCACCGTAGCCAGTTGGGCCGCCGTAAAGTGCCCCCCCACGGACTTCAAGCGCATCGAGAAGCAGTCCTTCTGTCTCTGCCGCATGAAGCCGCCCTTCTTGAGCTCTTTATAATCCACTGCCATCGTAATTCCTCCTAAATATCACACATATCATCAGCGAATCCGCAGATCTTCCTTCATCACCACTTTATCGCGGCTGACCTGGAAACTGTTGAGCACCGGCTCACCGCCATTCAAGGATAAAATGAAATAGCTTGCCTGGGTATCGAAGGCCAGCCGCTTGTCCTCCTCACTGGGTCGGGAGGGGCTGGCCGGATGGCTGTGCCAATTGCCCAAAAGCACGAGGCCCTGCGCCCGCAGCTCCTTGACCGCCGC
>CALYVJ010000069.1 GCA_945494195.1 uncultured Selenomonas sp.
GGCTATTCTGGGCGGAATTATTGGCCAGTTGCTGATGAATGTGGAGGCGCTTTCAGGATTGATGCCGTATTTAGTGGCGACATATCCCGTGTTTGACGTGCAGCCGTTTACGATTAATCTCTATGTAATCCAGTTGACGTTAGGACTGGCGTTTGCACCGAATCTCATGAGTATTTTCGGGATCGTTTTGGCTATCGTATTGTTCCGCCGGTATTGAGAGGGGGAAGTTATGATTATTTTGGCATCGGGTTCACCACGCAGAAAAGAACTCCTGGAACAGGTCGGAGCTAGTTTCATGGTTTTGGTAAGTGATGCTGCGGAGGAAAGCAGCGATTTGCTGGCGCCAGAAGAACTGGTGAGAAAAAATGCCGTAGCGAAGGCAAAGGCCGTAGCTGCCGAGCATCCGGAAAGACCGGTGCTGGGGGCTGATACGGTGGTTTCGCTGGACGGGCATACGTATGGGAAGCCGTGTGATACGAAAGAGGCTTGCCGCATGTTGGAGACTTTTTCTGGTCGTACCCATCAGGTATCTACCGGTATAGCACTGGTGGTGAAGGGCGAAATCTACACAGATGTGGTAACGACGAAGGTCACTTTTGGCACGATGACCCAAGAGGAGATTTCCCGCTATGCAGAGACAGGGGAGCCCCTGGATAAGGCTGGAGCATATGCTGTGCAGGGAATCGCAGCGCAATTTATTGAGAAAATAGAGGGTTCGTACTCCAATGTGGTTGGTTTGCCGTTGTATGCAGTCACACAGCTTGCTAGAAAGGCAGGCGTTGATTTGTATGACAATCATGGTGAGAGATTTACCGGTTAAAGAACGTCCCAGGGAGAAGCTGTTGGCGGCCGGCGCAGCTGGCCTGAGCAATACTGAGCTTTTGGCGGTGCTACTTCGCACAGGGACAAGGGATAAGTCCGTTCTGCGGATTGCCGAAGAAGTTCTGGCGTACTATAAAGAACGGGGGCTGTTGGCGATTGCCCATATTCCCGTGGCGGAACTGGCGGCAATTCACGGGGTAGGAAAGGCGAAGGCCGCCACTATCCTGGCAGCGGTGGAGCTGGGCCGGCGCTTGTCGGTACTGGCCGCTGAATCGGTGGAAGTGGTTAATGGTCCAGAAGATGTGGCGCATTTTGCCATGCCACGGTTCCAGTTCGAACTGCGGGAACATTTTGCCGTCATGCTGCTTGATACCAAGAATCATATTTTGGGATTGCACGATGTTTCCGTGGGAAGCCTGCAGGCTTCGGTGGTACATCCGCGCGAGGTGTTCCGGACGGCGGTGGACTATGCGGCGGCTTCCATGATTTTGCTGCACAATCACCCCAGTGGGGACCCTACACCTAGCCGTGAAGACATAGCCGTGACGACACGGTTGGTTAAGGCGGGGAAAATCATGGATATCCCGGTGCTGGATCATGTCATCATCGGACGTAACCGGTATGTCAGCTTGAAAGACAAGGGCTTGATGTCATAGGAGAAAATTGTTATTTTGGGAATTTTTCCGTTACAAACTCCTATGATTTGTGCTACAATAAGAGTGCTGTTTTATTTTATGTTGTAATTTCGCCGGTGCGATATCGTATTGGCTTGTTTTTGTTTCGAAGGGAGTTTTTCGGTAAAATGTGGAGTCTTTTTGGTGGTTTATCGCATGATATGGGTATTGACCTGGGTACGGCAAATACCCTGGTGCATGTAAAGGGCAGAGGAATTGTCCTTCGTGAGCCGTCGGTTGTTGCCATTAAGAGTGATACGGGCGATGTACTGGCAGTCGGTGAGGAAGCTAAACAGATGATTGGCCGTACACCGGGGAACATCGTGGCAATCCGTCCGATGAAAGACGGTGTTATTGCCGATTTTGATGTAACGCAGGCCATGCTGAAATACTTCATCCGCAAGGCTATGAATTCGAAGTCTTTTGTTCGCCCGCGTGTTGTTGTTGGCGTTCCTTCCGGCGTTACGGAAGTGGAGAAGCGTGCGGTTATCGACGCGGCTCAGCAGGCTGGTGCCCGTGAGGCTTATCTGATCGAAGAGCCGATGGCAGCGGCAATCGGGGCTGGTCTGCCGGTTGAGGAAGCAACGGGCAGCATGGTAGTCGATATCGGTGGCGGCACGACGGAAATCGCTGTCATCTCCCTGGGCGGTATTGTTACGAGCCGTTCCATTCGCATCGGTGGCGATGAGATGGATTCTGCTATTGTGCAGTATATCAAGCGCATGTACAATCTCATGATCGGTGAGCGCACGGCTGAAGAAATCAAAATCAACATCGGTACGGCTATCGTCACGCCAGATACGGATAAGACGATGGATATCCGTGGCCGTGATCTGGTCAGCGGTCTGCCGAAGACGCTTACCATCCAGGCCCGCGAGATTCGTGATGCCCTCAATGAACCGATTTATAAGATTATCGATGCTGTTAAGGGAACGTTGGAGAAGACTCCGCCAGAGCTTGCAGCCGACGTCATGGATCATGGCATCATGATGACGGGCGGCGGCGCACTGCTGACGAACCTCGATAAGCTCTTGTCCCAGGAGACGGGAATGCCGGTCCTGGTATCAGAAGATGCGCTCTCCTGTGTCGGTGAAGGTACCGGCAAATCCTTGGAGAATATTGAGCTCTTGAAACGTGTAGTAATGACCTCGAAGAAGTTGAGACAATGAGCAGCAGAGTAAGAAAAGATAAGAATCCGCATCGCAAGACATGGGCTGTGCTATTTGTCATTGTGAGCTTGTTCTGCATCATTTTCTTTGCTGCCAAGGGGCGCTTTCAGGCACCAGCGAACAGTCAGGCTGTGGCACTGGTGCTATCGCCGTTCCAGCAGGCAGTGTCGTGGATTGGCGGACAGTTGGATTATGTGACCAGTACGGTTTGGGACATCGCTACGGCCCACGAGCAGAATAAGTTGTTGCGCAATGAAGTGGAACAGCTTCGCATACAGAATCTTGAGACAAGCGAGGCAATGGCGGAGAATGAGAGACTGCGGACGCTTCTGGGCTATCGTCAGATGACCACGCAGTTTGATATGGTCGCTGCCAGGGTTATTGGCCGTGAGTCGGCTACTTGGTCGCGGATGATTGTCATCAACCGGGGCCAGAAGGACGGCGTTGCTGTCGACATGGTTGTTGTGACTTCTGAGGGGTTGGTTGGTCATATCGTCGAGGCTGGATGGAATACGTCAAAGGTTCAGCTGATCCTAGACCCGCGTTCCTCGGTGGGAACCATCGTACAACGGGCTGAGTCCCGGGTGGCCGGAATCGTCCAGGGAGACATGAATAACCCCATGATGCCGCAAATGGTAAATATTGCGAAGAATGCAGATGTAGTGGAAGACGATGTTATTGTGACATCAGGATTTGGTGGCATCTATCCCAAGGGAATTGTGGTAGGAAGGATTTCCTCCATAGAAAATGATGCTGGTGGGCTGTTGAAAATCGGCCTGTTGGAGACAGCCGTGGACTTCCAGAAACTGGAAGATGTCATGGTCATCACAGCTTCACGCGAGGCACCTCCGGAACCTATAAAACCACCAGTACAGACGCTAGGAACGGAAACGGATCCGGCGGCACAAGCTGCTGAGGCAAAAGCTGCTGCGGCAGGGGAGAGTCAGAAATGAATAAGTTTGGAAAACTGGCACTTTTTGTAATTATGCTTTATGTGGTGCAATCGTCTCTGTTGACGCTGATTGCTTATCACGGAATCGGTCCAGACCTCATGCTGCTGCTTACCGTATCCTACGCATTTTTGCGGGGGATGCGGTATGGTGGCCTGATGGGATTTGCCACGGGCTTATTACAAGAATTGGCAACGGGAACGTTTCTGGGGATCCATGCTTTCTCGCAGCTTTTGATTGGCTTGTTCTTTGGCCGTTTTTCCGACCGGGTATTTAAGGAGCAGTTTTTCTTGCCTGTATTTGCATCGGTAGCGGCAATTGTGGCAAACTATTTTATTTTGGCGTTGCTTATGGTATTATTAGGTTATCGCTTTAATCTGGTGGGCAATATGGAATCTATGCTGGTTCCCATGCTCATCTATCAGCTGGCATTTGCCTATCCAGTGCATCGCTTTGCCTATGCTTTGGATAAGAAGCTCAGCAAAAAAGAAAAACACTGATTAAGGCACCTTGCGGGGTGCCTTTCGTTATGGGAGAGATAATTCTTGGTCGAGAATGATGAATTTGGCGGCAGATTAAAAGTCCTGAGCTGGCTTTGCGTGCTGGTCATTGCCGTACTCATCGGGCGGGCAGGTTACCTGCAGATTTATCAGGGAGAATACTACGCGGAGCTTGCCGAGGGCAACCGTATTCGTATTATTCCTTCGATGGCCCCGCGGGGAACGTTTTATGATTGCAACGGGGAGCTTTTGGTACAGAATCGTCCGGGCTTTACGGTATCTTTGCTGCCCTTGACAGCGCCGATTTCTGAGGATGTCATTGAGCGTTTGTCAGAACTCATAAAGGTGCCGGTGGAGGACATCAAGAAAAAAATCGCTATGCATAGCGGCTTTGATCCGATTCGTATCAAGGCGGATGTCACTCCGGATATTGTCACCATTATTGAAGAACAGAAGGAAAATTATCCGGGGGTTGTCATTGAGGTGCTGCCGATTCGTGATTACATGAATAAGCAGGAGGCCGCGCATACCTATGGGTATGTCAGTGAAATCAATGATACGGAACTGGAGAAGATGAAGGACGACGGGTATAAGACTGGAGACATCATCGGAAAATTTGGCTTGGAAAAAGTCTACGATAAGGAACTGCGTGGCGAAAATGGCGGGCAGCAGGTCGAGGTCGATGTATCGGGTCGTCCGGTAGAAATCCTTGGGCAAAAAGCTCCAATTCCAGGGGATGATCTCTACCTTACGATTGATAAGAATCTGCAGGCAGCTGCGGAAAAAGCCGTGGATGATCAGCTAAAAGCTATCAATGCACATGCAGCGGCTGCTGTCGCGCTGAATCCACAGACTGGCGAGATCCTGGCCATCGTAAGCCGTCCGGCTTTTGACCCGAATTTATTTGCCCATGGGATTTCCACAAAAGATTGGAATGCGTTGAATAACAACCCCTATCATCCCATGGATAATAAGGCGATTTCTGGTGAGTATCCCCCAGGTTCGACCTTTAAGATTGTCACCGGTACCGCCGCTCTGACCGAAGGGGTAGTATCCCCGGAGGAACTTATCAACGATACGGGCCGCCACTGGATTATCCCGAAAGGCAACTCGGAGGGGGAAGCATTAGGGCTGATCAACTTCCGTCAGGCTATGGCGCATTCGGATAATGTCTATTTCTATGAAATGGGGAATCGCCTGGGAATTGACCGGTTGGAAAAATACGCGCGGATGTTTGGCCTGGGCAAAACGACAGGCATCGACCTTCCGTATGAGGCATCTGGTTTGGTGGCAAACCGCCGCTACAAAGAATTGAATTTTGAAGACGGCGAATGGTACTTGTCCGAGACCTTTGATGCGGCAATTGGCCAGGGCTTCAATCTAGTGACGCCCTTGCAGGCTGCTATGGTAATGGGAGAAATCGCTGCCGATGGAAAACGGTATCGCCCGCATGTAGTCAAGCGCATTGTGGGGCCAGATGGCAAGGTCATCAAAGAATTCCAACCGGAACTTCTGTCGACGCTGGACGTTGATCCCAATGTCATCAAACTGGTTCAGGATGGTCTGCACGATGTTACGAAGTATGGTACGGCGGCTTCGTCGTTCCAAGGCTTTACTATCGATATTGCTGGTAAGACGGGTACGGCGGAGAACTCCCATGGCAGAGACCATGGCTGGTTTGTTGCCTATGGCCCGTTCGATAATCCGAATATCGTGGTAGCGGTTATCGTAGAGCAGGGCGGTTTTGGTGCCCAGTCGGCAGTACCGATTGGCCGTAAGATTTTGGAAGCGGCATTTGGGATTAACCAGCAAAAAGCTGCGCAGCAGCAAAATCCGTAATCCATTCTGCCGCAACATTTGCTGCGGCAGTTGAAGATAAAATTTTTAAGAAGTGAGGGCAGCCATGAGTGAAGAAATTGTAAAGATCAAGGGCGGTAAGTCCGGTCTGCAGCTTAGTTTCGCAGATGGTGTTACCTTTGATGATGTTCGCCAGGATATCGAAGAGAAACTTGCCTCTGGGACAGGTTTTTTCCTGCGTGGCACATTGGTACTTCTTCCCCGTGATGTGTTTACCGAGGCAGAACGGGGAAAACTCCAGAAGTTATTCCACGAGCATGGCTTGATTTGCCGGACCATGAAGGCGGCAGAGCAGCAGATTCCGTCGGAAAAGGCACGGGAAGAAAGCAAACAGCATCAGGAAGCGGTAAAAAAGGCAAAGGCCGAGAAGGATAAAGTTCAAGAGATGGTCGTCGTCAACCGCACCTTGCGGGGAGGGCAGGAAATCCGGACGGAAAGCTCGGTCATGGTCTGTGGTAATGTAAATCCCGGGGCGCAGATTATTGCGGGGGGCAGTATCGATATCCGTGGTACCTGCCGTGGCATGGTACATGCGGGAGCCTTTGGCGACAGTACCGCTTTTATCATTGCTGACCATCTGATGCCAACGCAGATCCGCATCTCTAATCTCATTGCCCGGTCTCCGGACGAGATGGAGAAAACAGAGCGTGCAGAACGGGCTTTCATCAAAGAAGGTCGTATCGTGATTGAACCAATAGAAAGGTAGGAACTGAAAACATGAGTGAAATCTATGTAATTACCTCCGGTAAAGGCGGCGTTGGTAAGACCACAACGACGGCAAATCTTGGTGTAGGCCTTGCCATGCGTGGCAAGAAAGTCGTATTGGTGGATACGGATACGGGGCTTCGTAATCTGGACCTTTTGCTGGGGCTTGAAAACCGTATCATGTATGATTTGATTGATGTTACCGAAGGACGTGTTCCTTACAAGAAGGCTTTGATTCGTCATAAGAAATACGAGTCGCTTTTCTTGCTGCCAACCTCTCAGGTAAAGGATAAGATGGCTGTCAATCCGGAACAGCTCATCACGTTATGCGATGAGCTGCGCAAGGAATTTGACTACATTCTGATCGACTGCCCGGCAGGTATTGAGCAGGGCTTTAAAACAGCAATCGCAGCTGCGGATACGGCGCTGGTTGTGACGATGCCGGAGATCTCGGCTGTCCGCGATGCCGATAAGATCATCGGTGAGCTCGGTCGTGCGGATAAGGAGAACATCAAACTGATTGTAAACCGTATTCGTCCGCAGATGGTGGAAAATGGCGATATGCTTGACATGGAAGATATTGATGACATCCTTTCCCTGGAGTGCATCGGCCAGGTTCCTGATGACATCAAGGTCGTTACCAGCACCAATAAGGGTGAACCCTGCATTACGATGGATGACTCTCAGGCTGGTACGGCTTACCGCAATATCGTCGGGCGTATGTGCGGGGAAGAGATCCCGTTCATGACGTTTGAAAAAGAGGGCTTCTGGACCCGTTTGAAGCACGTTTTCCGTAAGTAAGGAGGAGTTTTATGTTAGACGCATTGATGAAGATTTTCGGCAAGAAAGAGCAGTCTGGCAAGATCGCCCGCGACCGCCTGAAGGTCGTGCTCATCCATGACCGTGCCAACATTTCTCCTGAAGTCATGGATAACCTCAAGAACGATATCATCAAAGTGATTTCCAATTACATGGAAATCAATCAGACGGATATGGAAATCTCGCTGGCTAACGATGATGATTCCGTTGCTTTGGTTGCCAAGATCCTTGTGGCGAGCATGAAGCATGACATGGTAAATCACTGAGAAATAGATAAAAAGAAATAACGAAAAGTATA
>CALYVJ010000070.1 GCA_945494195.1 uncultured Selenomonas sp.
TGGCCAATTGGCGGGCTTTCTAGCTTTGCAGGCGGTACAGGCACGACCGATTCTGCTGCATCATGGACTGTCAGAACGTGAGGTGCAGGATATCCTGCAGGACAATCACTTGCAAGGCTTGTTGAAGATTAGCGGCTCCATGGACCCGTCTGAGTTTTCGCTGTCCTTTGAACCGATGGCACAGGATGCGTTCCAACACGAAGCGTTGGATATTTTTGGGGTGCTCAGTTCTGGTTCGACTGGGACGCCAAAGGTCATGTATCGCACGTATGAGAGCTGGGCAGGTTTTTTTCCTGTGCAGAATCCAATTTTTCATGTGAGTCAGGAGACGCGATTGTTTTTGCAGGGGAGTTTGAGCTTTACGGGCAATCTCAATTCGCTGCTCGCGGTCCTCTATGAAGGGGGAAGTCTTATCACAAGTGAGACGATGCACTGCCGCCGCTGGGGAAAGCTTCTGCAAAAATGGGCAGTGGACGTGATTTACCTGATTCCTACGAAACTGCAACTGCTTTCGGCTGCGCTGAAGGAGTCTTTGCCACAGGTGCAGTCACTGTTTACGGGATCGCAGCTGCTGACTGCGCGCAATATCCGCGATTTGCAGCGGCTTTTGCCGCAGGCAGAACTCATCCTTTACTATGGGGCAAGTGAGCTCAATTATATCACCTATGCAATTTGTAACGAGGCTGATCGTGACAGCCGCAATCTTGGACGGCCGTTCCCAGGAATTGGCGTAACGGTACACGATAGCCTTATCTATGTCGATACACCTTACCATGTGAGCGGCGTGAAGATTCCCTTTTCGGTCAAGGATACGGGCTATCTGAATGAAAAGGGTGAGTTGATTTTTGAAGGACGGCGCGATGCCTGGGTGAATAAGGGCGGCGTTAAAATCAGCACGCTGCGGCTGGAAAATGAACTGCAGGCAGTGGCTGGTATCCGCGAAGCGGTGGTGTTGCCTTGTGCCGATAAGCTGCGTGGCAGTACGTTGGCGGCCTTTATTGTCCGCGATGAAGGTGCTGAGGAGTCTGTCCTGCGGCAGACAATCCGAAAATCGCTAAAGCCGGTGGAGGTTCCCAGTGTCCTTTGTTTTCTGTCCCAAATGCCTTTAAATGACCGTGGCAAGGTAAATCGTCTTGCATTGCGGGAAAAATTGGAAAAATATTTGACAATAAGCGAAAACAATAGTAAAATAAGTGTTAGTTAAAAAAGAATATCGCGATTGGATCAGGTGTCGCAAGACTTAATAGGGAAGCCGGTAAAATCCGGCGCGGTCCCGCCACTGTAACAGCGAGCGACTCCGCAGATATGTCACTGGAGAGGGAAAAGCCTCTTTGGGAAGGCGCGGAGGAGCGACGAACTGGAGCCAGGAGAACTGCCTGATTGACGATCACCGTTTGACCTGCGAGCGATGGGGATGGGGATCTTGGACGATTTGGTTTAGAAAGAGTCAGGCGTTTACCTGACCATTAGAACTGAATGTTTTTCAAGATGAGCCTATTTCCGCACGCAGCAGGGAATGGGCTCATTGTGGTATGTATTCTCGCTGTTCTTGACTTTAGGCGAAAGGTTTTTCCTCATGGAATCTTCTGTGGGGAAGAAATTGCTCATACATTTCATTCAGTTCTATGTATTGGCTGCCTTTGTTGCAGCAAGGGTCTCGATTTGTGGAAGGATCGAGACCCTTCTTTTTTTGCCTGGGCGGATGAAATGGAGCATATATTATTCTACCTTTAAAGGGGGAAATGTATATGAGTAATGAAACAAAGACACAGGCAGAGTCGGAACTCGACCTGCAGGCCATCCTGAAGAAGGCCGAGCAGCAGACCGAGTTCCCCGATGTCCCGCTCGACGAATTCACGCCGCCGACGTACGAAGAGTGGAAGGAGAACTGTATCACGCTCCTGAAGGGAGCACCCTTTGAGAAGAAGATGTTCACCAAGACCTACGAGGGAATCACCTTCGATCCGATGTACTTCCGCAATACCACCGAGGAAATCCTTCCACGCACGTCTTTCCCCGGCATGGATGATTTCCTGCGCGGCTCGCGTCCCAATGGCTATATCAAGTCGCCTTGGGGGATCGCCCAGGCCTGCGACGAGACGATGCCGGCGGAGAACAATGAGCTGCTGAAATACGAGCTGGAAAAAGGCTCGACAATCTATCACATCAAACTTGACCAGTCAACCTTGACCGGTCAGGATGCACGCAAGGCGGAAAAGCCGGGTGATGAGGGCTGCAGCGTAACGACGCTGGACGATATGCATGTACTGCTCGATGGACTCAAGCTCGACGAGCAGCCGCTCTACCTCTATGCCGGCCAGACGGCACTGCCGCTACTGGCGATGGTGGCGGCTGTGCGCCGGGCATCGGGGAAAGACATGCAGGCGGTCCGCGGCGTTATCGGTGCTGATCCCATTGGCGAGCTGGCCGAGCGGGGAACCCTGTCGGCAGCCCTCAGCGACCGCTATGACGAAATGGCGGAGTGCGCCAAATGGGCAGTCGCCAATGCGCCGGGGTTACGCACCATCATGGTTCGCAGCGACGTATACAGCCGTGGCGGTGCCAGCGATATCCAGGAGGCATCCTATACAATCGATACGGCGGTCACCTATCTGCGGGAGCTGCAGAAACGGGGGCTCTCCATTGATGAGGTGGCCAGCCAGATCATGTTCGGTTTTTCGATGGGGGCCAATTTCTTCCTGCAGATTGCGAAGCTCCGCGCGATGCGGCCCATCTGGGCGCAGATCATCGCGGCCTTTGGCGCCAGTACCGAGTCCCAGCGCATGCATGTCCATGCCCGGCCGGCATTGTTCTTCAAGACGGTCTATGATCCCTATGTTAATATGCTGCGCAACACGACAGAAATCTTTTCGGGGGTTGTCGGCGGTATCGATTCCTTCGAGAACGCGCCCTTCGACGAGCCGATTCGCAAGGGGGATGTGTTCTCGCGCCGCATCGCCCGCAATGTACAGGTTATCCTGCAGGAGGAGTTCGGTCTGCTGCAGCCGATTGACCCCGCCGGCGGTTCCTGGGCAGTGGAGACGCTGACGAAACAGGTCAAGGAAAAGATCTGGGAGGCCTTCCAGACGGTGGAGGGCGCAGGCGGCATTGTCGAGGCACTGAAGGCGGATAAGCCCCAGCAGGCCATCGGCGAAGTGCTGGCCGAGCGGTTCAAGAACGCAGAGCTTAGGCGCGACCGCATTGTCGGCAACAATATGTATCCGAATATGACGGAGAAACTCCTCGACCCGCGCACGGAGGATTGGGCCGAGAACAAGAAACAGCGCACCCAGGCCATCGAAGCGTATCTGGCCGATATCGACGGCAAGTACCGCGAGGAGAAGCTGGCGGCCCTGACGGCGGCAGAGACTGACCGCGTAACGGCGGCCATCGCGGCGGCTGAGGCTGGCGCGACCCTGCCAGAGCTTTGGGCTGCACTGCCGAATTCTGGGGAGGCGCCGCGCGTCGGGAAAATCGCGCCCCACCGCTGGAGCGAGCGCTTTGAGGCCCTGCGCCAGCGCACGGAAAAATACCGTGAGGAGAAAGGGGACAACGTGCGCGTATTCCTGGCCAATATGGGGCCAATCCCGCAGCACAAGGCAAGGGCAGATTTCACCACGGGCTTTTTGCAGGTCGGTGCCTTCGAGGTGCTGCGCAACGATGGCTTCCAGACGACGGACGAGGCTGCTGCTGCTGCCGCTGAATCCGGGGCCGATGCCGTGGTCATCTGCTCCACCGATGCCACCTATCCGGAAATCGTTCCCGATTTAGCCCCGAAACTTCATAAGGCGCTGCCAGCGGCAACGGTCTATCTGGCCGGTACTGCACCGAAAGATTTGCTCGAAACGTATAACGAGGCGGGCATTGATGACTATATTTCGGTACGGGCCAATTGTTACAAAATCCTGCAGTTCCTGCAGCAGAAGAAAGGAATGATGGCATAATGGCAGCGTTCAAGAATCCGGATTTTACGAGCATGAATCTGCGGGAAGCGCCGCAGCACACGAAAGAAGAATGGCAGAAACTCTTTGAAGAGCAGGTCAGCGCCAGCTACGATGAGATGACCGCGCGCACGATGGAACATATTCCTGTAAAGCCGTTTTACAATCATGAGGAATACGACCATATGAATCATCTCGATTTTGCCAGTGGCATTCCGCCCTGCCTGCGCGGACCGTATTCGACGATGTACGTATTCCGTCCCTGGACCGTCCGTCAGTATGCAGGCTTTTCGACGGCGGAGGAATCCAATGCGTTCTACCGCCGCAACTTGGCTGCCGGCCAGAAGGGCCTCTCGATTGCCTTCGATTTGCCGACCCATCGCGGCTACGATGCCGACAACCCGCGTGTGCTCGGCGATGTGGGCAAGGCCGGCGTTTCGGTTTGCTCGATGCTCGATATGAACATCCTGTTCTCGGGCATCCCTCTCGACCAGATGTCGGTATCCATGACGATGAACGGCGCCGTGCTGCCGATCCTGGCGTTCTATATCCAGTCCGGTATCGAGCAGGGGGTTGACAAGTCAATCATGGCGGGCACCATCCAGAACGATATCCTCAAGGAATTTATGGTACGCAACACCTATATCTATCCGCCGGACATGTCCATGCGCATCATCGGCGATATCTTCGAATATACGACGAAGAACATGCCGAAGTTCAACAGCATTTCGATTTCGGGCTACCACATGCAGGAAGCCGGGGCTACGGCCGATATCGAGCTGGGCTACACGCTGGCAGATGGTCTCGAGTACCTGCGCACAGGTATCAATGCCGGACTGGCCGTCGATGCCTTTGCAAAGCGCCTGTCGTTCTTCTGGGCCATCGGCAAGAACTACTTCATGGAAGTGGCCAAGATGCGGGCGGCGCGTGTACTCTGGGCCAAGATTGTCAAGTCGTTTGGCGCCGAGAATCCAAAATCCATGGCACTGCGCACGCACTGCCAGACCTCTGGCTGGTCGCTGACGGCGCAGGACCCGTTCAACAACATTTCGCGTACCTGCATGGAGGCTATGGGCGCGGCTCTTGGCCATACGCAGTCGCTGCATACCAATGCACTGGATGAGGCCATCGCGCTGCCGACGGACTTCTCGGCCCGTATTGCGCGCAATACGCAGCTCTACATTCAGGATGAGACGCGGGTCTGCAAGATTATCGATCCGTGGGGCGGCTCGTACTATGTCGAGGCTTTGACCAATGAAATCATCCGCCGGGCCTGGGCCCATATCCAGGAGGTCGAGTCGCTGGGCGGCATGGCCAAGGCCATCAGCACGGGGTTGCCGAAGATGCGCATCGAGGAGGCCGCGGCCCGCCGGCAGGCCAGAATCGACTCGGGCAATGAAACCATCGTGGGCCTCAATAAATACCGCCTTGACAAGGAAGATCCGCTCGAAATCCTCGCGATTGATAATACGGCCGTACGTCAGGCGCAGATCGAGCGGCTCGAAAAATGCCGCCTCGAGCGCAACGACGACGATGTGCGCCGCGCGCTCGAGGCCATCACGAAGGCGGCAGACAGCCGCGACAACGGCAACCTGCTGGAATGCGCCGTCGAAGCTGCCCGGGTGCGCTGTACGCTCGGCGAGATTTCCGATGCGGTCGAGAAGGTTTCGGGACGCTACCAGGCCGTCATCCATACGATTTCGGGCGTCTATTCGTCGGAATTCACGAATAAGAGCGCGCTTGAAAAAGCCCGCCATATGGCTGATGAATTCGAGGAACTCACGGGGCGCCGACCGCGTATCTTTGTCGCCAAGATGGGTCAGGATGGCCATGACCGCGGCCAGAAAGTCATTGCGTCAAGCTTTGCGGATATGGGCTGGGATGTCGATGTCGGGCCGCTGTTCCAGACGCCGGAAGAGACCGCCCAGGATGCCGTCGATAACGATGTGCACATGGTCGGCTTCAGCTCGCTGGCAGCGGGGCACAATACGCTCTTGCCGCAGCTCGTCGAGGAGCTCAAGAAACTCGGCCGCGAGGATATCATGGTCGCCATCGGCGGCGTAATCCCCGTGCAGGATTACGATTTCCTTTACGAGCATGGGGCAGTGGCCATCTTTGCGCCGGGCACGAACATCCCGGAGGCTGGTTGCAAGCTGCTGACGCTGCTCATCGACCGGGCGAAAGAAGAGCTCGCAGAAGCATAGGGAGGTAATACGCATGGCACAGAAATATTCGGTCAGCAAACCGAGCTGGGTGCCAGAAGAAAAGGATGAGAAATTTGCCTGCTCAGTCATGGGCGGCATCGAAGGCATCAAGGATACGACCGTCGGCAATATCAATCCGGCCATCCAAAGCGGCAGGCGAAAGCCCAAGCGGCGCATGGTGCTGACCGAGGATGAATATGTCGAGGGCGTAGCAAACGGCGACCGCATGACGCTTTCGCGGGCCATCACGCTGATTGAAAGCAACAGTCCACGGCATTTTAAAAAGGCGCAGCGCGTGCTCCAGCGGCTCCTGCCGCGTACAGGCAAGGCCCTGCGCATCGGCATCACGGGCGTTCCCGGGGCCGGCAAGAGCACGATGATCGAGGCGCTAGGCAATATGCTCTGCGATGCGGGGCATCGTGTGGCAATCCTAACGGTTGATCCGACAAGCTCGGTTACGAAAGGCTCGATTCTTGGCGACAAGACGCGCATGGGGACGCTCTCACGCCGACTCGAGGCTTTTATCCGCCCGTCGCCGGCGGGCGGGACACTGGGGGGAGTGGCCCGCAAGAGCCGTGAGACTATGCTGATGTGTGAAGCTGCCGGGTATGACATCATCCTCATCGAGACCGTAGGCGTCGGCCAGTCAGAAACGACGGTGCGGTCGATGGTGGATTTCTTCATGCTCGTGGTGCTTACTGGTGCTGGCGATGAACTGCAAGGAATCAAAAAAGGCATCATGGAACTTGCCGATGCCATCGTCATCAACAAGGCCGATGGCGATAACCTCGTCAAGGCCAAGGTGGCTCGCGGCGAATTCGAGCGCATGATCGAATACATCCGCCCGGCTACTCCAGGCTGGCCCACCCATGCCTATCTGGCATCGGCCATCGAAAAGACCGGTCTCAAGGAACTTTGGGAGGTCATGCAGGCCTTTGAGCAGATGACCAAGAAAAGCGGTGTTTTCCAAAAGCGTCGCGATGGCCAGCTGCTCGACTGGATGCACAGCATGATCGATGAGCATCTGCACAACCTGTTCCTCGAAGATCCGGTCATCAAGGGCCGGATGCCCGAGGTAAAGGACGCGGTTCTTGACGGCACGATTTCGCCGACGCAGGCAGTGGCCGAGCTCATCGGCATGTTTGATGTACAGCGGGCGGCCGCAAGGCAGGACGATTTGTTCCATCCGCGCGAAGGCAAAGGAGGCGAGCGCTAGGCATGTACACGAAAACGATTTACTTTTCAGGCGGCGATTTCCACGAATTGCAGGCGATATTCACGGGCTTGCCCGGTGTCGTGTCCACGCGGACCGGCTATATAAGGGGAGAGGGTAACGACGATGAGGTGCATGGCATCGAAGTCGAGTACAATCCGAAAAAAGTGGATCTCTCCATGCTGATGGATATCCTGTTCGCCGTCGTGACACCATACCGTCCCGATGGACAGGGCAAGGCGATTGGCAAAGAATTCCGTGCCGGCGTCTGGTACACCGATGCTGAAGACGAACCGCAGCTGCAGTTCTACATGCACTTCCTGGCAAATCGCGGCAAACCGCCAGCAGCAACAGGGGCCGGCCTTACCATCAACGACCCCAACAGCAAAGCCGTGCGCAGATGCTACGCC
>CALYVJ010000071.1 GCA_945494195.1 uncultured Selenomonas sp.
CACAAAGGTTCGCTATGGATTTTTTAGTGTTCAACTTAATTATACAATCCGCCAAAATAAAAAATGCAGGAAAATCGAGTTTTTGGTGGAATTATTCAGATAAGATGATTCATTAGATGAACTGGATAAAGGGAAATAAGGAGGATGAGGGGATTATGAGAAATCCAGGAGGAAGCATAAAGACGCTTTTTATTGCGTGCATTGTCATTATTACGGGTGTTTTGCTGACTATACAAACATTCATCAATATATCGCGATTCCAAGAGAGCATCGAAACCAAGATCAGGGAAAAGCTGGAACAGCAGGGGCAGGGGATTGCTGCCAAGCTCGATCAGCGCTTGCTGCAGATTGAGCAGAAGGGCGAAGGCCTTTCCCGTGCGGTAAACAATATGGCAGGCTATGACAATACGGTTTTGCTCGCGACTGCCAAGAGCTTTATCGAATCGGATAAGCTGGTACTCGGCAGCGGCTATTGGTTTGAGCCGAATGCTTATCAGGAGGGAATGGAATTCTACGGTCCTTATCAGATGCGCAAGGGCAGCCAGATCGAGCTGACGATGGAGTACAGCAACGCCAGCTATAATTATTTTTCTTATCCTTGGTATAAAGAGGCTTTGGCTAATCCTGGCAAGGTTGTTTGGTTTGGTCCCTATCATGATGATACCTCAGGGTTGAATATGCTGACCAGCAGCTGTGGTTTTACCAAGAATGGAAAAACCGTCGGCGTCATCACGATAGATGTAGGTATCGATGAACTGGAAAACTATGTACAGAGCATCAAAGTAGGCGAACATGGCTATGCTTTCCTGCTCAGCAAGGACGGTTACTATCTTGGCCATAAGGATAACGACAAGAACATGAAGGTCAAGATGAGTGAAGAGTCCAATCCGTCGGTGGTAGCGCTGGGCAAGCAGGTTGCTGGTATCCAGGAACTGACGCTGGTAGAAAGCGATGCGTTGGGCGAGGACAGCTATCTGATGATGGTGCCGCTTGCTATCGACAATATGAATCTGGTTCTTGTCGCACCGAAATCTGATTATACGGGCCCGATTACGCAGGCGAAATACACGAGCATCGTCATGGCCCTTATCGTCATGCTGATACTCTGCGTCGTGCTCATCGGTATTTTTAACCGCCGGGTAGGCAACCCCATCGGACACTTGATGGAGAAGGCCGGGCAGATTGCCGATGGCAATTTGACTGGTCATGTCAAGGTCGCAGCCAATGACGAAATGGGTGCTTTGGGCGGCTCGCTCAACCATATGATTGAGAATTTGCGCAAGGTCATCCGCCATGTAACCGATATGTCCCAGCAGGTGGCTGCGGCCAGCGAACAGCTTACGGCAAGTGCTGACCAGTCGGCACAGGCTTCGCATATGGTCGCAGATAGTGTTGTTGCTATTGCCGAGGGTGCCAGTGAGCAGGCGGTAGAGGCTGGCAATATCCAGGCTACGGCGGAAGATGTCACGGCACATGCCAAAGAGCTGGTCGGTGATACCAAGATCGTGCTGGATAATGCAGTGGCTGCCAAGGCAAAGATTACCGATGGCCGCCAGTCCATTCAGGAGGCGGTACGGCAGATGAATAATATCACTGCCAGCACGGACAGCATCCAGCAGTCCATCGGGAAACTCGACAAGAGTTCCCAGCAGATTGCCGACATCGTGCAGATGATTACCGGTATTGCTGAGCAGACGAATCTTCTGGCACTCAATGCTGCCATCGAGGCGGCCCGGGCCGGCGAAGCCGGACGCGGATTTGCCGTAGTAGCGGATGAGGTCCGCAAACTGGCAGAAAGTTCCAATCAGTCTTCGCAGCAGATTGCACAGCTCGTACAGGTCAATATGCAGGATATGAAATCAGCGGTTGAGGCCAGTGCCAGTGGGGCGCAGAGCGTGCAGGAAGGCATCAGCACCGTACAGTCTGCCGATGGCGCGTTCCAGGAAATCGTTGCGGTCATCGATCAGCTGACGGATAAAATCCAGAACATCGCCAAGGGCATTGAGCAGATGGCAGAAGAGAACGAAACGATGCTGCAGGCCAGCAACAATATTGCGGCGACCAGCGGCAAGAATTCCGATGAAGCCCAGTCTGTATCAGCGGCAGGCGAGGAGCAGAGTGCTTCCATGCACGAGATTTCCGATGCAGCCCGCAGTCTGGCCCAGCTGGCTGGCGATTTGCAGGCCGAGATGGAGAAGTTTAGATTATAATCCTTAAAACGAAAGCAGCGCAGTCCTGGGGATACCCTCGGAGCTGCGCTGTTTTTTGTCGTTTTGTCAAAAGAGGAAAACAACTGTCTTTGGCAATCTGGTATCGGTCACGCAAATGGTTGGCTGAATGATAAAAATATGATAATAAACTGATGATTTTGTAACAATGTTCCATTTTTTTGCTTCGAAAGACATTTTTTTTGACGTGAGTCTTGAAGTATTTTAGTCGGCTATGTTATAATAACTGCGGTAAATATTTTATGGTATGTCCGGTAAAAAGCATTTATCTGCTAGGGTACTCGGGGTAAAATAGCAGGTAAATGTTTTTTTTATTGGATAAGAGAGGATGTGTCTAATGAAAGACGAAATTTTCAGCGTGCTACAGCGCGTTGGCCGCAGCTTCATGCTGCCAGTTGCTGTGCTGCCTATCGCCGGTCTTTTGTTAGGCCTTGGTGCGTCGTTCACGAATCCGACGACAATCAAGACCTATGGACTGGAAGCTATTTTGGGAGATGGCACAGTGCTTCATTCCCTGCTTACGGTTATGAGTGCTGCCGGTGGTACGATCTTTGGCAACTTGCCAATCATCTTTGCGGTAGGTGTAGCCATTGGTATGGCGAAGGCTGAGAAGGAAGTTGCAGCATTGGCTGCTATGATTTCTTTCTTTGTCATGCATGTTTCCTGTAATGCGATGCTCCAGCTGACGGGCAAGATTTTAGTTGATGGCTCGATTGCACCAGGCGTGCTCGAAGGTACGATTGCTTCGAGTTGCGGCATCCTGTCGCTGCAGATGGGGGTTTTCGGTGGTATTATCGTTGGTATCGGTGTTTCGATCCTGCATAATCGCTATCATAAGATTGTTCTTCCGGATGCGCTGTCGTTCTTCGGCGGTTCGCGTTTCATTCCGATTATCTCGACGGTGGTATTCCTGTTCGTCGGTATTGCGATGACGTTTGTCTGGCCGGTCGTACAGGATCTCATCTTCGGTCTTGGCAATGTCGTTACGGGTACGGGCTACATCGGTACGTTGATTTTCGGTATCGTAAAACGGGCGCTGATTCCGTTCGGCCTGCACCATGTATTCTATCTGCCATTCTGGCAGACGGGCGTCGGCGGCAGCATGATGATCGATGGCCAGCTCGTACAGGGCGGCCAGAACATCTTCTTCGCCCAGCTCGCTTCGCCGAATGTTGCACATTTCAGTGCTGACGCTACGCGTTATTTCTCGGGTGAGTTCATTTTCATGATCTTTGGTCTGCCGGGTGCTGCACTTGCTATGTATCGCTGCGCTCGTCCGGAGAAGAAAAAGGTCGCAGGCGGACTGCTGCTTTCCGCAGCGCTCACGTCGATGCTCACGGGTATCACGGAGCCAATCGAGTTCTCGTTCCTGTTTGTCGCACCGCTGCTCTTCGGTGTTCAGGTTATCCTGGCTGGCGCAGCTTACATGATTGCGCATATGCTCAATATTGCCGTTGGCCTTACGTTCTCGGGTGGTCTTCTTGACCTCTTTATCTTCGGTATCCTGCAGGGCAATGACAAGACGAGCTGGATGCTCATCATCCCGGTTGGTATCGTTTATTTCTTCCTGTATTACTTTGCGTTCTCGTTCCTCATCAAGAAGTTCAACTTCAAGACGCCGGGCCGTGAGGATGATGATGAAGAGACGAAGCTCTATACGAAAGCCGATGTCAAGGCCCGCAAAGAGGGTGCTGCTGGTGCTGGCGATGAGCTCAGCCCGGTCATCGCACGTGCTCTGGGCAGCAAGCGCAATATCACGTCCGTTGACTGCTGTGCAACGCGTCTGCGCTGCTCGGTAGCAGATTCCGAGCTCGTTGACCAGAAACTCCTGAAGGCTACGGGTGCTTCGGGCGTTATCGTCAAGGGGACAGGTGTCCAGGTCATCTACGGACCGAAGGTCGCTGTCATCAAGTCGAATCTCGAAGAGTATCTGGCTACGGCTCCGGAAGTTGAGCCAGAGGCTGAGGCTCCGGCAGTGGAGGAGCAGGCTGAGGCTACGGCTGAGGCTCCGGCAGCTGCTCATGGTGCGCATGAGTTCTATGCTCCGGTAGCTGGTACGGCACATGCCATCACCGAGGCTCCGGATGCTGCTTTTGCTGGCAAGATGATGGGCGACGGCTTCTTCATTGCTCCGGCTGACGGCAATGTGGTTGCTCCGTGCGATGCCGAGGTCATGTTCGTCTTCGATACGAAGCACGCCATCGGCATGAAAGCCGCTGACGGTACGGAGTTCCTCATCCACTTCGGCGTTGACACTGTAAAACTCGGTGGCCAGGGCTTCGAAGTTTTCGTCGAGCAGGGCCAGCAGGTCAAGAGGGGCGACAAGCTCATGCAGGTCGACCTCGACTATGTCAAGGCTAACGCTCCGTCGGATGTCTGCCTCGTGATCTTCACGGGCGGTCAGGCTGTCCATATGGAAAAATCCTATGGCGTCAAGGCATTGGATGCAGTAGCTTCCTATTGATTTGATTGCCGCAATAATGTGCTGATTGAGATAAAAGTGTAAAACCTGTTCTTGACAGCAGCTATGTTGTATGATATATTTACTACATCATCAAGATAGCAATGACGCTTGATTGGAGGTTGGGCCCAGCCTCCGGTCAGGCGTCTTTTGGTTTGATGATAAGAATGGAATATTTCAGGCAGAGGAGCCAGTCTGTTTTGCGGATGTCCAAAGGCATCGGCAGAGCAGGCTGGCTTTTGTGCGATAGGAGGAATAAGTATGAGCATGGAACATGGAAGTACAATGGCGGCAGTGCCGGAGATAGCAGGGAAGCGTGAGGAGAACCTGACGCGGGTGCTGAAGCCGATACATCTTTGGTCGTTGGCGGTGGGACTGGTCATTTCCGGCAATTATTTTGGCTGGAGTTATGGCTTCGCCGCTGGCGGTGTCATGGGGCTGGCGCTGGCGCTGATCCCTGTGACGATTTTTTATGTGACGTTCATTCTCTCGTATTCGGAGTTGGCGACAGCAATTCCGCATGCAGGCGGCCCGTCGGCATACGCACGCCGGGCAATGGGGAAATTCGGCGGTTATCTGAATGGCATCAGCTGTCTCATCGAGTTCGTCTTTGCTCCGCCGGCTATTGCCTTAGCTGTTGGTGGTTATGTACACGCGTTATTGCCAGCCATCGACCCGATGGTGGCAACCGTAGCGGCATTTTTCTTCTTTATCTTCTTGAACTATCTGGGCATGAAGACTTCGGCGACCTTTGAACTTGCCGTGACAGTCATCGCCCTGCTGGGGCTGGTGATCTATTGGGGACTGGCGGCACCGCATTTCGATATGGCCCGGGTGGTCACCACGCCGCTTTTGCCCCATGGCTTTGACGGTTTGATGGCTGCGGTGCCCTTTGCTATCTGGTTCTATCTGGCCATCGAAGGCGGCGCCATGAGTGCCGAGGAGATGGTGGACCCGCAGCACGATATCCCGAAGGGCTTTTTGAGCGGTATGGCAACACTGCTGGTTATGGCTATCCTGACGCTGTTCTTGACGGCTGGCGTAGCCGATATCGATGCGGTGGCTGCGGTGGACTTTCCGCTGCCGCTGGCCCTTAGTGCGGCTTACGGGGAGGGATCGTTACCGGTACTGCTCATGAGCGGCATTGGCCTTTTCGGTCTGGTGGCGTCCCTTCATGGCATCATCGTGGGCTATTCGCGCCAGACTTATGCCATGGCCCGCACAGGGTATCTGCCGAAATTCCTGGCTCGTCTGGATGCGAAGCATCATACGCCAGTCTGGGCCCTTATCCTGCCGGGCATTGTCTGCCTGTTCACGGCCCTTACGGGGCTTACGGATCTTGTCATCACGGTTGCCTGCTATGGTTCCGTCGTCATGTATCTGACGAGTCTGGTTTCGTTCTTTATCCTGCGTCATAAGGAGCCGACGCTGCATCGTCCCTTCAAGGTCCCGAGCCTTTTGATTCCAATCGTGAGCGTCCTTATGGCAGTGTTCTGCCTTGTGAGCCTTGTCATGGCGTCGAGTGAAGTCCTGCCGTATGTGGTTGGGATTTATGCGCTGGCCATTGCCTACTATTTCCTGTATGGCAACAAGCACATCCGTCCCTTTGATGAGGAGTTTGGCGTGCTCGATGATCTCGATGAGGAAGTTTGATCATGGCGCAGGAAATTCTCAGTGCAGGCATCGATATCGGGACGACCACTTCGCAGGTGATTTTCAGCCAGCTGCGGCTGGAGAACAACTCCTATACGGCGGTGCCCGATGTGAAAATCACCCAAAAGGAAGTCCTGTACAGAAGCCCGGTATATTTCACCCCGCTGGGTGCCGATGGCAATATCGATGCCCAGGCCCTGGATCGGCTGCTGCTGGCTGAGTATGCAAGGGCCAAGGTCAAGCGGGAGGATATTGCCACGGGCGCTGTTATCATCACGGGCGAGAGTTCGCGCAAGCAAAATGCCAGACTGGCGGTGGAGCGGTTGTCTGCCGCCGCTGGCGATTTTGTTGTGGCGGCGGCCGGCCCGGATTTGGAATCGGTGCTGGCAGGGTATGGCGCCGGCGCGGCCGATTACTCGGGAAAATATCCCACCGCCGTGGCCAATTTCGATATCGGTGGTGGCACGACCAATGTGGCCGTCTTTTTGGGCGGGGAACTTCAGGACGCCTTTGCTTTGGACATTGGCGGGCGTTTGGTGCGGCTCAATCCGAACCACTGCGTGACCTATCTTTCCCCGCGCATTGAGCCCTTAATCGCTTCGTTGGGGCTGTCGCTGCAGGTGGGGAGGAAAGCAGAACTTGGGGAGCTTATAAAACTTGCCGAGACCTTTGCCGATATTTGTCGGCGGGTTTGTCTTGATGAACCGCTTACCGAGGTGGAACAGAAACTATATATCGGCCATGGCAAACGGCCGGGGCGTTTGTCTGCGGTGATGTTTTCGGGGGGCGTGGCAGAATACATCAAGGACACACCGGTGGCGAGCTGGGATGATATCCTGCGGTATGGTGACATCGGCCCGCTGGTGGGGGCCGCCTTTTGGCGGGTATTTTCAGCGCAGACGGCTGTGCAGTTGCTTAATTCCCGGGAGCGCATCCGAGCCACCGTTATTGGTGCGGGAAGTTATGCCGTGCGGCTGAGCGGCAGTACCGTCATGATGGATGACGGGCTGGTGCCGCTTACGAATGTTCCCGTTATTCGCTTGGAGCATCCGGAGCGGCCGAAGGCGTTGATGCAGGAGTACCGCTTGAAGCGGGCCGTTTATCCGCCCCATCAGCAGGTTGCCATTGCGCTGGCGGGCCCGGCGGGCGGTTCCTATGAAGCGTTAATAAAACTTGCCGATGGGCTGTTGGCGGCAACGGCGGAGGTGAAACAAATTCTGCTCGTTGTCATGCAACAGCGCTTTGCCAACGCGGTCGGGCTGCTGCTCAAGCATCGGCGCGGGGCGCCGCAGGCCCTCTGCCTTGACCGCATCCAT
>CALYVJ010000072.1 GCA_945494195.1 uncultured Selenomonas sp.
GAGGCAACAATCGGACAGTTGAAATGGTTGTCCGACTCGTTGACATCGTCTTCCATATTATAGGGCTCGCAGGGATAAAAAATCTTTTTTACGCCCTTCTCGATGAGGTCGACGATATGTCCATGGGTAATCTTAGCCGGATAGCAGAGGGAGTCCGACGGTACGGTTGCCATCCCCTTATAGTACATCTTGGCACTCGACTTGCCCGACAGCACCACCTCATAGCCGAGGTTATCGAGGAAGGTAAACCAGAACGGGTAATCCTCATACATGTTGAGCACGCGCGGAATGCCAATCCGTCCGCGTTTAGCTCCCTCATGCGGCTTATAATATTTAAATACGCGGTCATATTTATACTTGTAGATATTCGGCGTCTGTTCCCCGGTCTGTTTCTCACCACCGACACCGCGCTCACAACGGTTACCCGTAAAATACTTGCTGCCATCGGGGAACTTCTGCATCGTAATTAAGCACTTATTGCCACAGCCTTTGCAACGGTAGGAACTTGTAGCTACGGAAAAGGATTGGAGCTCATCTGATGACAAAATAGCAGACTTCTCCTGCCCCGTCTCCAAGGCCAGGATTGCCGCACCGTAGGCCCCCATCAATCCAGCAATATCCGGACGAATGACCTCCCGATCCAAAAGCTTTTCCATGCAGCGCAGCACGGCATCGTTATAGAACGTACCGCCCTGCACGACGATATGGTCGCCAAGTTCGCGGACATCCTTGAGCTGCATGACCTTGAACAAGGCATTCTTGATGACCGAGAACGCAATGCCCGCCGAAATATCGGCGACCTCCGCTCCCTCCTTCTGGGCCTGCTTGACTTTCGAATTCATAAAGACCGTGCAGCGCGTGCCAAGGTCAACTGGCGCCTTGGACGTCAGCGCCTTCTTCGCAAACTCCGCCGGCGTCATATGCAGGCCCTCGGCAAAGTTCTGGATGAACGAACCACACCCCGCCGAGCAGGCCTCATTGAGTGTAATATTACCGATGCTGCCATCTTTGACAAAGAAGCATTTCATATCCTGCCCGCCGATATCGAGGACAAAGGTAACTTCAGGACAGAACTCCTGCGCGGCGCGCAGATGGGCAAACGTTTCGACCTCACCGCCATCGGCATGAATGGCGGCTTTGACGATAGCCTCGCCATAGCCCGTCGTCATCGTGCCGGCAATCCAAGCGGATTCTGGCATGGCCCTATAGAGTTCCTTCATCTCACGGACAACAGTCTGCAGAGGAGAACCCTGATTACTGCCATACGAAGTATAAAGGATCTCCTTATCACGGCCAATCGCCGTGATTTTCGTAGTCGTCGACCCTGCATCAATACCAACGTAGACCGGTCCGGCATAAACAGCTAAATCCCCGCGTTTTACCCTATCCTTATCATGGCGTCGCTTGAAGTCTTCGTATTCTTCCTGGCTGTCAAACAACGTAAAATCCGCCTTGCGCGTCTCAGCAGCTGCCGCTTCCTTGGCCCGCTCGATACTCGTCTCCAGCTGCGCTACGTCGATGTTCTTCGCTTCATCCGACAGGGCAGAACCCATCGCAACAAAATAGTTGCCGTAATCCACAGCGACAACATGCTCCGAATCCAAATTCAGTGTCTCGATAAAACGTTTCTTAAGTTCCGGCAGGAAATGGAGCGGTCCCCCAAGGAACGCAACATTGCCATCAATCGGGCGACCTTGAGCCAGATTGCCAATGGTCTGATTGACCACAGCCTGGAAAATCGACAAGGCAATATCCGCTTTTTCCGCCCCATCATTCATGAGCGCCTGGATATCCGTCTTGGCAAACACACCACAGCGCGATGCTATCGCGTATATCTGTTTGCCCTTGGCTGCTAAAGCATTAAGCCCTGGCGCATCCGTCGAAAGCAGCGAGGCCATGTGGTCGATGAACGAGCCCGTGCCACCAGCACAAACACCATTCATTCGCTGCTCCGGTGCATCACCGAAATACGTGATTTTTGCATCCTCACCGCCAAGTTCTACAACTGTGTCCGTCTGCGGAATAAGCTCCCGGACAGCCGTTGCACAAGCAATAACCTCCTGCACAAAGGGCAAGCCGATACGCTGAGCAATGCCCATACCAGCCGAACCAGTCAACGCAAAAGAAAACTTTTTTTCTCCGACAATCGTCTTGAGATGCGTCAGATTTTCCTGCAAAGCATTGCCGATCTCCGAAAAGTGGCGAGCATAGTTCTTATAGAGAATATTTTTCTCGTGGTCCAACACCACCAGTTTTATGGTCGTAGACCCAACATCAATACCAACCTTTAATAGGGAATCCATAGTTTCACCACCTGAAAAATGCATACGAGTAAAGACCCTTCTTTTACAGGGTCTTTTCATATTTTACCCCATATGCAAATACCGTGCAAGCCGAATCATCACAACACAAAACAGTATAGTTGCCATTTATAACAGCAAGCTATCAGTTATTCTGCTTTATATTTAGCCATTGTTTCTGCTGCATACATAAAATTTTTCTCCTCATCATACTGATTATTTACTACAAAATCATTTATGTCTAACCGATCTGTCCAAAGTTCACATTGGAGCATTACCGTCTGCACTGCATCGTCCATCCCCTCTGGCGGATATTTATGTTTTTTCAAGAGCTTCTTAATCAGCATACGCATTCTCGCTCTGGCGCTTGACCTCTTCTGCCAGTCAATAGTGCGATTTCGCCGCAGGGTATCCGCCAGTTCCTTCGTTATAGCAATAAGCTCTTCATTTTCATAAAAGTCTTTAATCGCCTGCGGCTTGGTCAAGGCATCATAGAAAGCCAACTCGTCAGCAGTCAGCCCTAATTCTTTTCCCTCCTGTTGTGCCTTGGATATTTGCTTAGCAAGATTCAATAGTTCCTCTATCACCTGTTCGTTGGTCAGCATACCATTAAGATACGCATTCATTGCCCGTTGAATGATTTCGCTGAACTTCTCTGACTTCACCACATTGGTACGACGATAAACCTGTACCTGCTCGGCAATAAGTTTTTTCAACAATTCCACCGCCAAATTTTTCTCTTTCATCTTGGCGATTTCTTCCAAAAACTTGGGGTCAAACAGGGAAAACTCCCGCTCTACATCTGAAAAAAGATTAATAACACCATCACTCTTGATGCTCTGTTGCAAAAGGTCATTAATCCGTTGATTCATTTCCGGCAAAGAAATCTTCTGCCCTACTCCCTGATGGGTCAGCCGCAAAACCAAAACGCGCACTGCTTCAAAGAATGCCGCCTCAAAACGCTCCGCCTCGGGAGCAATGGACGAACATAACGACAACGCTTGATGAAGAAGCAATGCTTCCTTTATAAATGTATCTTTGGCCTTGTTCTTTTCCCGTGCAACGATAAAATTAACGGCTCCTGTTATGGTTTTTGCCCGTTTCAAATCCGAACCGTTGGCAAATTCACCATAATCGTAACCGTAGAACATATCCCGGCAAACGGACAATTTTTCAAGGAACTTCGGATAAGCCACCTTAGCAATATCCGTATCACCATAATTCTTCTTATCCCGCACGGTGTAATCATTCATAGCCTGTTTGAGTGCAGATGCAATCCCCACATAATCTACCACCAGGCCGCCTTCCTTGTCCCGCCACACTCGATTAACACGGGCAATTGCCTGCATGAGATTATGACCACTCATGGGCTTATAGACATACATGGTAGCCATAGACGGCACATCAAATCCGGTCAACCACATATCGACCACAATTGCAATTTTTAGTGGGCTGTTATTATCCTTGAACTTTTGCGCGAGTTCATCCCGCCGATGCTTGTTGCCAATAATTTGCCGCCAATCTTCCGGATCTTTGTTGCTCTCGGTCATAACCACGGCAACTTTTTCCGTCCAGGCAGGCCGCAATTCCAGAATACGCCGATAAATCTTCATGGCAATAGCACGGGAGTAAGCTACAATCATCGCCTTGCCCGTCAGCAAATTTTCCCGGTAGTTTTCATAATGGTCAAGAATATCCTCTACTAAAGAATTAATGGTTTTATCGTTCCCCAGAACGGCCTCCATCTGCCCAAGCTCACGCTTGCTTTTTTCAATAGTAGCAGCATCGGCATTCTGTGCCATCAAATCATACTCAGCATCAATAAGTTTCAATGTCGCCTCGTCCAAATGCAGTTTGATAACCCGGCTCTCGTAATACACAGGCCGAGTTGCTCCATCCTCTACCGCCTGCGTCATATCATAAATATCAATATAATTGCCGAAAACCTCACGGGTGCTTCTGTCCTTGGCAGAAATCGGTGTACCGGTAAAACCGATATAGGTCGCATTAGGCAGGCTATTGCGGATAATCCGCGCCGTCCCCACCACGCGCTTGGCAACTTCCTGACCTTCCTCATTATGAGTCATCACAATTTTTTCTGTCAGCCCATACTGCGAACGGTGTGCCTCATCAGCCATTACAATAATATTCCGTCGTTCTGACAGCGGTTCATCTGATTCCTCAAACTTCTGCATGGTTGTGAAGATAATCCCATTGGCTTGCCGTCCTACCAGCCAATTTTTCAAATGCTCCCGGTTCTCCGCATGAACAGGTTCCTGTCGCAGAAAAGCCTTGCACTTGGCAAACTGTCCATAAAGCTGGTCATCAAGGTCATTCCTGTCTGTTATCACCACCACAGTTGGACTATTCAACGCCGCCTGTAGCAAATGTACATAGAATACCATCGACAATGACTTGCCACTCCCTTGAGTATGCCAAAACACGCCACCTTTACCATCGGTAACTGTAGCGTGTTTTGTTGAGTCAATCGCCTTACGGACAGCAAAATACTGATGATACCCTGCCAAAATTTTCACCTTTGACAGTCCATCATTAGAGAAACAGATAAAATTTTGCAGGATATCCAACAATCTACTTCGTTCAAATATCCCTTCAAAGAACGTATCGAACTGGGCGTACTGGGTATTCTCATAACTTCCGTCCGTCGTTTTCCACTCCATAAAACGGTCTTCACCTGAAGTGATAGTCCCCGCCTTGGAAGTCATCATATCGCTCATTACACAAATGGCATTATAAATAAACAGCGACGGAATCTCCTGCATATAATTCCGCAGCTGCAAATACGCTTCGCTGGCATCCGTCTCCTCACGGGAAGGCGACTTAAGTTCTATAATGACAATGGGCAGGCCATTAAGGAACAAGACCACATCCGGACGCTTGGTGCTGTTCTCAATATATGTCCATTGATTTGCCGCAATAAAGGAGTTATTGGCAGGATTATCATAATCCACCAGATAAGCAATCGCCGCACGTTCCTCCCCCTTTACTGTATAGCGCACCGGAACCCCGTTCTGCAGATAATCCATAAAGACTTCATTGCATAGGACAAGGTCTCCATTATCAAAATTGCGCAGCTTAAAAAGCACATCCGCAATGGCATCTTCCGGCAAATCTGCATTAAGGCGCCGAATATAATCCTCCAATACCTCATCATACAACGGGCTGCGCTGGTCGCGCTCTATCTCCGGACCATAAACCACCTCATAGCCCAGTCCGGCAAATAACTCCATAACAGAGCTCTCATAATCCGCTTCGGTATATGCGTTTGGCATTGCTATCATCCCTTTAGCTTTATTACTTCCAACAATTCATAAAATCCCTAAACATATCTGCATGGTCACGTATAAGCCATCTCTTGAAGGCTGCAAAAGGCGAATTAGATGAAAGCTCTTTCTTAATGGTAACGTATAATTCCTGTTTTTTTCGGTCGCTGGCGCAAGCATACTCACGCACATAATTTTTGAACCTGCTCAATTCATCACGGAGCTGCTTGCGAATGAAGTTTCCCTCCACCTTCTTTTGCGGTGTATCTCCGTAATAGACTTCCCTGAGCAGTTCGCACGTATGCTCTGTCAGTTCATCATGCACGATTGGTACGAACTCCAATTTCTCTGGTACGCCAAAATAACCAACCTTACGAAAAGCTATCTGTTCATCTACATCTACCTTTGTACAATCCAAAATTGGCGTGTACTTATCTCCTTTGATGTTGTTGCAATGCGCGCATGCCAGAAAAAGATTATCCCATGAAAATTTCAAGTCTTTGTCCTCTTTATGGGGTATCAAATGTTCTATCTGCCAAGAACTAACCTGTTTGCTTTCGCAGATATAGCATTTCTCACCAAACATTTCCTGCAAAGCATCGTTAACGGCAGTCGTATTGCAGGTTCCCGAACTTTTTGTCTTTTCTTCTGCCAATGACTGTTGCGCCGCTATGGCTGTCTCCGTATCTTCTCGCTCTATTTTTACCATGTCTTATCCCTCAATGCTTGCAAATTCGCTTTGAATACGCGAAGCCAACTTGCCCGGCACATTCTTGAACTCATGCGCCAACTCTGTTTTCTCAATCATCTCAGCTTCAGTAAGATTCTGCTTGGCAAACAGTTCTCTATAGCGTTCAAGCATACTCCCCATTTTCAATGAATAATCATCCGCATCAAAGAAGGCCTCAGCTACATCATCTACAGAGTAGTTCGTCATATCTGTAAAGCTGACATGTTTTTCCAAGTCATAGATAACTGCGTTAGGAATAGAGGTCAGTATATATGGCGAGTGCGTGGTCACTATGAATTGTATACGAGGGAAGAACGAAGTCAAAAACGGCAATATCTTGCGTTGCAACTCAATATGGAGATGTGTTTCCAATTCGTCTATCAGGGCAACGCCTTCTATATCATAGTGGCTGATAGTTCCTCCCAACAGCCAGTTTTGTTCCATACGCAAAATCAAATCAGCAACAATACGAATAATTGACGAATATCCATCAGAAAGTTCATTGAAACCAAATGGGCGTTTTCCCTGCTGATGAATAAGAAAATTATATCGTTTATAATCATATTCTAGCTCTATAGTGTCATCCCCAAGCAACTCGCGTAATGCCAGTTGAAATCTATCAAACCAATTTTTGATACTTTTCACTACATCGCTATCATTTTCCTGTCTCGCATACGCTTGTTGTGTCTTTAGATGCACCATATATTTCACGAGCAGTTGTGCAGGGTCATCATAAAGATTATATGTAGAAGATAACTTGACATCTTCCACGCCACTTGAAATACTTATTTTCGTTTGACGCGTTGCACCGAAATAAGCCGTAACAAAACGCCCCGCTGCATATTCTGTATCTAAGTCATCATCCACATTAAACTCAACAGTTATACCATCTACCGTAGCTTGTTTTTTACTTACAAGCCACCTCTTCTGATTTATAGCGACAAAATTCTCTCTAATCCGTTCCAGTAACGAAGTTTTACCTGTACCATTCTTCCCCGTTATAAGCAAATGTTGCCGTTTATCTGGAGAAAGTGCAATATTTATGTTTTCTAAATGCAACAACTTTTCTATATATATATTCTTTACAAAACGCTCCTTCATTTCCACTCATTCCATCTCCTATTTTTTACACGATACCACACAATCATTTCTCATCCAAAAAATCATCTCATATACTCACGATCAATTATATATTTTTCATAAACCTCAATTGTATATGAACATATTTCAGAAATAACATCGCACCTTTTTAGTAAATCACGTTTTGTATAATTCCTACCAACTTCTTTTGGCGTTTGATCACCATGTGCAATATAGTTTCTATTATTTACCA
>CALYVJ010000073.1 GCA_945494195.1 uncultured Selenomonas sp.
CGTCAAGGCATCTTCTTCTTTAACGAGTTCCTCAAGGGTCTTCATGTCAACCGTGACCAGAGCCTTTTTCTTCTTCGTCCCGAGCTCGATGAGCTGCAAATAAACTTTGTTCAAGTCATTGAGTATTGCTACAAATTCCTGCCACATAGGCTGCCTCCGTTCTCAGGAATCGATTTCTTCATCAGAAGCGCGTGTCCAGCAAGCGATCTGCGATGCTCTTGCTATCCACTTCATAAGTTCCATCGGCAACCTGCTGACGAAGCTCCGCGATCTTCTGGGCACGGCTTTCATCCATCCCGCGAAGTTTCTGCAGCATGCTGCTGAAGGTCTGCGCCTCATTGGAGAAAACCACTTCATCGGCTTTATGTGCCCGATCTGCAGCACCACTGCGTCTTGCACCACCTGCCGAACTGACATTGTAAGCGCCAGTCACTGCCTGAATGTTGTTGTTGATTATCATATAAATTCACCACCTATTTATGAAACTTTGACTGGATAAGACCCCATAAGGATTCTTTTTATGTCTTCTGATTAAAGTATCGTAAAAAAAAGCAGGAGACTTAACTCCTGCTTTTCGGCTATTATCCGTGTTTATGTTCACTTTTCTTTATTTTTCTAAGCTTTACGCCTTATTTCATGTTAAACAAACAACCGAGGTTGTTTTTCGAATACATGCCATGTCCATGACCGGTTGGTTTTGTTGCCTGTTTGGCGGCAATAATCGCCGACGCTTTTTTCTGGAGTTCCTTATGGAGTTCCTCCTGACAACTCTGACAGATTTTGCCCGTGATAATCGGGTTGCCGCACTTCTCGCACGGATAGCTCATCTTTACCCCGATCTGTTCGAAACGGCCTTCCCGAATCATCTTTTTGATCATACCTTCCGTTGCACCAGTAGCCTCAACGATTTCCGGAATCTTCGAGCCCGGATTATCGCGAACATAGTTCACTACTTCGGCTTCTTTTTCAAGGATTTTCTCGTAACAATCCATGCAAACACGATGCCCTGTATCCACAAACAATTTGCCACACATCGGGCAATTCTTGATTTTACCTGCCATATCTCCCACTCCTATTCAAGCATCTCGCTATTCTATCGCAATCATAACTACATTTCGTATATATAAATAAATTCGGCAGGAAGGACAAATTTCCTCCCTGCCGAATAATTTCTTTTTTCTTGTTTCGTATTTTACCAGATTTTTCCCATCATAAACCACGTACGACCTTTAGCCAGCGCGGCTTTGGAAAGATTTGGATCGTCACCGATACGACGGGCATAGTCTAGCCGCGTAAACCAATCGTTGGCCTTCGTATAGGAGAGTCCCAAGCCCCAGCCCCAGAGAGTTTCTCCGCTGGACCACTGTCCCAGCGAACCAGCACTTCCCTGGCGGTCTGGGGATCTATCGTTGTTGAACCAGACATGACCGCCATCGATGTAGGTACTGAACACGAGTCCCGGAATATCGGTATAGAAGCGCGTCTCCACCGTACCCATTACGCCCTCATCCCCAGAACCTTCGCCCTGCGGATAGGCACGTACTCCACTGGAGCCGCCAAGATACATCTCCTCGGAACCGTCAAGATTGCGACTGGCAATCTGACCGCTCCCCTTGACCATCACGTCAGCACGATATCCCAGCTTCTGAACAACCGTCACATTTGCTTCTCCTTTGGTAAAACGGCCTTCCGTGTGCCCATCAGCAAGCGTACGACGGGCATCGGCACTGTCAAAGCCCAGCGTGCCCGTCGTAACGGTAGCACCATAGTTGGCTGTAAAGCCATCGCGACGCTCAAAGCCATTGACGCCGGCATGAACGCTATGCGAATGCTTCCGCTTGCTGTCGTTGAACATATCCATGTCATCCCTCAGCTTGCGGTAATCATATCCATAAGTAGCCGTCAAACCACTGCGCGTGAAATGATAGAGCGGACGACTGCCAAACACACTGTACGTATTGGCCACACCGTTGGCACCAAGGCTTCGCATACTGCCACCGACTTTGTAATCCATGCGGCTGTAACCAACTCCCAGCATTGTGCCGCCGTGGCCGATAAGGGCCTCATAGTTGGCATAGTAGTTATGCATATCGGCATTGGAAATCATCGTACCGACACTGGCCTTGCCGCCGGTACCACCAACATCGTAGACGTTGTGCTGCAAACCATAACGGTAACGGCCGGAATTCTGGCTGCCGTAGTTCTCCACATAGAGAATCGTATTGGACCCCTTGCCTTTTTCAATGCGAACGGTCAAATCGCTGGTACCAAACTCTTTGCCCGGACTCAGTACACCCACGGCCCGGGTGCCGCTGATATCTGACAGAGAATAAAGGGCCGACTCCAAGTTCTTCGTCCGGATGATATCCCCGGGTTTAAGACCATTGACAAAGCCCCTGGCCACCTTCTCCTTCATGCGGGTCTGATTGTCAAGTTTTATCTCACCATAACGGCCCGGAATCACCTTGATGATAATCATGCCATCACTGCTCGCCTGCGCCGGCACATAGGCAGCGGCAGCCGGATAGCCATGCTGGCGGCAATACCGCGTGATAGAATTCAGCGTCACATTGAGCTGACTCATCGTGCGGTTCTTGCCCATGCCATTTTGAAGGATGCGCGTAAGCTCGGCCTTATCCAGATAGAGTTCATGAGCGTCAAGGGTGAAATTTCCAATCGTGAATTCCACCTCGGGCTGTACCTGCGGCTGCCCCTCGGTCTCATCCTGGACTTCGGCCCTTGGTGCTGGCATTTGCTGCTTGACATCTTCGCCTGGTTTTGACAAAGAAGACGCTGCCATAGCACTGCCGCTAAACGCACCGAGAAGGGAAACGGCTGTCACACTTGCTGTGAGTTGTTTCTTCCACTGTTTCTTCATCTTACTGCATCCTTCTTTCTCCCTTATTGTCATACGGCGTTCTGAATTTCCGCATCGGCGTCGTGATTTGCCGTTTCACCGGAAAGCGGAACAATCTCCAGATTTACAATCTCACCCTGACTGTCCACTTGAATATTGGCAACGCTGCCAGCATCGACATTTTCCATATTTACCACATCGCTTCCCGTGATGCCAATCTTAGCCAAGCGCTCGCGGTTATCCATGCTGCGGATTTCATTCAGATCACCATCCAGGCCTTCCGAAATATTGCCACCAGCCTCAAGTTCATGGACATCGCCACTGCTGATGGTCGTAATTCCCAGGACTGTCCCCTTTGTGTCACGATATTCCAAGGCTGCCTTAGCCATTCCACCAAAAGCACTGACATCATCCAGAGAAGACTGCTGATATGCCGTCTGATCCGGACGGAATTGCGATTTCGGATTGACGGTATCGTGATACTCACGGCCTGGGTCTACCATGACGACGGTAAAGGCTTCTTCATTGGCCGGATTCTGGCTGAACGTGTAGTTCTGTCCCAGATTCCCTGCCGATTTCCCCTTATACCAGCCATACACACCATATTGGCCCGGATTTTCGTTAGTAAGTTCCGTCTCATCCTTCGCCGCAAATGTGAATGCATCCGCTAGGCCGCTGTCCTTGGCTACCAGCCCCGTCACGCTGCCCGTGAACATTGGAATCGCTTCGCCGACATTGATCTTCTGCGGCTCAGCAACGATATCGAGCCCCTTGCGGCGAATCGTTCCCTTACCGTCTGCCAACGTCTTATCCAGCTGATAGTTGGTATTGTCCAAATGAAGTGTATACGAAACATTATGGTCAAGCAAAGCATCGGTATCTTCGCCAGCGGCAGCATTTTCATTGTCATAGCTGCCAGAAACCGTAAGGCCGATATTGTCCCCCGCAATGATGCGGTCATCGAGAACGATATTGCCCGCAGCGTTTTCCACGCCATCGGTGCCATCGTATTCCTTGTCGGCCCGTGTGACATCGGTAATCGTAAGCAAGCGTTTTTCAATCGTACCATTGTGCCCCGTGAGCGTTGCCGTCATCCCATCGGTCGTCAGGCTCTCACTGGCTGCAGTGTCTGCCAATTCATAGTTGCCATTGGTCCAACCGAGCTGATAGGTGTAGTCCTTGCCCGTATCGGCATTCCAATCCTTGTAGGACCCAGACTGGATAAACACACCCACCGTATCGCCACCGATAACATTGGTGGTATCGACAGTGATATTCGCAGCGTCGAGGTATTTATCCGCCAGCGAAATGTCGCGGTCGTATTCCTTGACTGGCCCTTCTTTGACCGATACATTTACCGTACGCGGCGTTATCGTGCCGCTTCCCGTAAGCGTATCCGAGCCACCTTTGGCCTTGACCACATAGTTGTCCTTCGTCGCACCAGCAAGCTGGAAATTGCTGAAATAAACTTCCTGCGTCGTGACCTTGCCCTGCGAATCGCGAGCTACATCTTTGCCAGCATAGGCCGCACTGATGGAATCTGCCAACAGCGTAATGGCATTCTTTTCTGCCTGGATGACACCCGTATTTTCATCCGTACCATCCAGCAGATTGATGTGATTGCGCTGTTTCTTATCGGCATCAGCCGCCGCATCGCCATCATATTCCTTACCAATTCCTGTGCCATAGCCATCGGCAAAGTCCGCATAGACCACGCGTTTCTTGATCGCACCATCCCCCTTATAGGTATTGGCATCCGTCTCTGTAGCCGAGCCCTTGATGGTATTGCTACTATCGAGCGTGTAGTTGCCGGCCGTATTGCCTGTGAGCTCCAGCGTATAGTTAATCTGCTTGCCAGATTTTGCCGTACTGTCTGGATCTATATTGGCATTTTCATTCTCATAAGCTCCCGTCACCGTGAGATTGACCGTATTATCTTTCGCCAAGATATCGTGACCATCCTCGAAGGTATAACCAAAGCTATTAATTACCTGACCGGTTGCGTCTTTGACCGCCGTGTTACCATCATAAGTTTTCGTATAACCACTGAGGTTATCCGTCTTGATCTTGAGCACGCGCGGCGTAATGCTGCCGGTGTTCTTATATTCCTTATTCCGGAACGAAGACAACATAGCCGCATCCATCTTGAAGTTCGTGAACTCCTGCGGCTCCAAATCGTTAAGCGTATACGTCACGCCATGACCCGAAACCACATTGACCTGGTCATTGTCATAGACGGCAGACTTCAAATCGTACTTGATGTCGATATTTTCCCCCGTTACATCGGTATAGAGGGCGAGATGATCCTTCGCATTCTGGACAACATCCGTTCCATCATATTCCTTGGTAATCGGCGTCGTCCATTTTTCATGAATCTTATCTGCCGTAAGTGCCAGCTGGCGAATCTTACCCTTCTTAGCCGCTTCCGTGAAGTATACGGTATCCGCAATGGTGTAGTTCTTGCCCGAGAAGCCTGCCGTGCTATTGGCATCGGTGGCATTTGCAAGAGCCTGTTGCAGCCCCGTGTACTTGACCGCCTTGTAGCCAGTCTTTTCATCTTCCGTGCTGCCTGTGCCCAGCCAGTTTACATCGCCATTCGCCGTAAAACTGCCCTTTTCGGTCTGGCCGCCTGCACCGATGCCCGTCTGAGCACCGCTGGCATCGGCCGTCCATTTGCCGTAAGTTCCGGTGATGTTATTGTCGCTTAGCTTGATAACCTCGCCATTGACTCCGGCAATATTCTTGCTCGACAGCGAGTTGATCGTATCTTTGGCATCATAAGCCTTGTTGGCAGTCGTATCGCCAGCCTTTTTGTTGTAGTCAGACGCAACGACATTGCCATCGTAGTTAAAGTCAGCCGAAATCTCTTTGGGCGTAATCGTGCCTTTGCCCGTAAGCGTTAAGAGCGGTTTATTCTCCGCATTGAGTGACGATGTCTGCGTACCATAAACGAGTTTATAGTTTGCCGCATTATCTCCCTTCAGTACCGCATCGTAATAAACATCCTTAGACGTTACCTTGCCAGCACTGTCATAGGCGACATTCTTATCCACATAGCGAGCGTTGACGTTATCACGGTCGAGCTCGGCTTTATCGCCACGGATAATTCCCGAAACATTGAGGATATCCGCACCGATAGCCAAAGCTGTGCCATCCGGATTCGCCTGGGTCGAGCCTGTCACCACATCCGTCTTGCCGTTATACACCTTCGTAACCTCAGGGTCGTGAAACGACACCGTGACATTCTTCGGCGTAATGGAAGCAGTAGTCCCCGCATCCGTAGTCTTCGTCAACGTCTTAGCGGTAGCATCAAAGAACGAAACGTTGCTCAAATCAAAATTCGACAGGGCCTTATCCGTCAGCGTAATCGTAAATTTCGCCTTGTTGGCATCAACACCGCTGGTCTCTGTTCCCGCCGAATTCAGATAGATACCGGCAGCACTGTAATTCTCCCCCTTGGTATCCGTCTGCCCGTTTTTCAGAACGACGCCACCAATGATGAATTGGTTGATATAGTCTGCTGCATCCTGCGAACCTGCCTGGTCGCCATAGTCAGCGGCCGAATGATTATACGTAACGCTCGAACTGGTATCGTAGACCTTATTGACCGTATCAAAATTCAGCGTAACATCCGCATCCGTAAGGGTCTTGGGATTGATTGTCCCTCGGCCATTGATAACAGTCTTTGCCCCCTCTTTGGTCATTACCTCATTACCATTGGCATCAGCAATGAAATAGTTCCCTGCCTGCGCACCTGCTAGCGTAAATTTGTAGGTAACATTCTGCGATGTCACCTGACCATTTGTATCACGGGCTACATCGGCACTGTCAAATACCGAATCCTCCTGCGACGCAAACGACACATGGACATCATCGGCAGTATTGCCCCGGCTCTTGATGCCATCATGATAGTTTGGATTTCTTAGCGAATTATTATTCTCATCCAAAAGATATGCATTGCCATCATACTTCTTTTCGACATCGCCGAAAGTTACATAAAGGCCTGCCTTGTTGATGGTACCATTATTTACTGTAAACGAAGTACCTTTTGTCCAGTTCGTATTATCATTGGATACGTAAATATCATAATTGTTGGCAATGGCATCGCTGCCCAAACCGATTTGGGCAGTGTAATTGATTGCCTTGCCCGTGCCAGCATCGACATTAGTATAAACTGCTGAACTGTTATTCGCCGTCTGATCCTGCGTGAGCAAACCGTCAGCTGCGTTATCGTAGCCAATAAAGGTAACGACACCATTGCCCGAAAGCGGCGTGCCATTACTATCATAAACGACATTTGCGGCATCATAAGTCTTGGTAAAACCATCAGCCGCAGCCTGCGCCTTTAACTTGCGTGGCGTAATGATACCGCCATCGCCATCAGCCGCCTTGAACACTTTCGTAACATAGCCATCGCCGTCTTTTAAATCGTCGTCAACTGCAAAGTTACCGGTTTCTTCAACCTTGATTTTATAGGTTACATCCTGTTGCGTTACATTGCCATTAGTATCCCTAGCCACATTCTCGGAGTCATAGGTTGCCTTCTTCACCTCATAGGTCAGCGCCACATCTGTCTGGCCTACCTTCGTCGAAAGTGCACCGACAAATTCACCGGCCTCATGTTTTATTCCCTGGGCATCGGTATAAGCTACATTATCTTTACCATCATAGGCCTTAGAAATTTCGCTATGGGCCAAGGTCATATCCTTAATTGTTAAGGGATTAATCGTGCCTTTGCCATAATCGCTGTCCTCGTCCAGCACATAGTT
>CALYVJ010000074.1 GCA_945494195.1 uncultured Selenomonas sp.
ATTCGTGTATGGCGGTTTAAACCTATGCCATAGCGGAAAATTTAACGCTACCAAGCCCCGCAAGGGAAAAGGAGAATTTGAAATGGTTAAATTACAGAAGAAACAGGTAAAGATCATCAGCGTTCTTATCGCTATCGTTTTTGTCGGTTCCGTGGTTGCTTTGGCTCTTACGCAGTCTGGTACGGGGATTGCAAACGCTGCCAGCTCGAATGTTGGTGTGGTTGACTATAATCAGGTAATGAGCCAGAATCCGAAGGCACAGGATGCGGAAAAGGAATTCAATACGGCTTACGAAGAGGCTCAGAAAGAGTTCGCTTCCAAGACGGCTAACATGAACGATCAGGAGAAGCAGGACTATGCTATGCAAACGCAGCAGCGCCTTATGCAGAAACGCCAGGAGCTCACCGAGCCGCTGCAGAAGAGCGTTGAGGAGTCTGTAAAGAAGGTTGCTGAGCAGAAGGGCCTGTCCGTTGTATTGGAAAAAGGCGCTGTAGTTTATGGCGGCCAGGATATCACGCAGGATGTCATCAAACAGATCAGCAAATAATCCAGGACGCCGGTAAGAGGACGTTCCGATAAGGGTATATGGACCTGGAAATACCGAGCCACTTGTTGCGCTCGGTAATTCTTTTAAAGAGGTGAGACAAAGATGGGAGAGGAGAAACCCGCGGAAAAGACCGTGCGTTTGTCCAAACGTCGGCGTAATATCATCGCAGGTGTCATAGTCGCTGCTTGCCTGGTGGCCGCAGGGGCGGGGCTCTTTCGTTCCTTTGTCGCGCATACTGTTGCGGATAATGAGCAGGCGGCTGCTCGGGCCGATACCGGCCTTATTGATTGGCAGCAGGTGATTGAGGCCCATCCGGATTATGATAGGCTGAAAGCACTTCGCGAAGAGTGCCGGGTATTGGAATTGGAATCGAAAGATTTGGCGGAGCTTTTTACGGTTAACGCGCCGGATTTGGATAAAAAGACCTTTGACGATTCGGTTTGGGCTAAGAATGCCCAAGATGTAATCGGCAAGCGGGCGGAAATCGAACGGAAGAGTAAGCGCCTCACAGAAGAATACCGCACGGCGACGGATGCCGAATATCAAGCCCGGCGCAATGCAATTAACGAGGAATATCTCAATGCACTGCTGAATATCAACATCAAGCTGGACAACCAGGCGGCTATGCACAATCCGTTGGACAGCCAGCAGCAGCGAGAAGCTGAGCGGGCTGAATGGGAGGCGCAGCGCCAGCAGCTTCGTCGCGAGCGCGGCCTGCAGCAGGTGGAACTATATCAGGAATATCAGCAACAAATCAGTGACCACGTAAAGCAGGAACTGGCACCGGAGCTGGAAGCTTGGCGCCAGGAGCTGCCGCAAAAGAAGAATGCCCAAAAGGCTGATGCCGCTGCCCAAAAGTCTGAGGCGGAAAAGCGAAATGCAGAAGCAATGCAGAAGCAGATGGAAAAGGTCCAGATGGTCCAACAGCGTTTGGAAAAACGCAAGGAATTAGCGGATAAACGGGCAAAGTTGCAAGCACTCGAAAGCCATATCTTGAACGATGTGGCGGGCAAAGCCGCAAAGGTTGCTATCCTGCACCACTTTACCTTAATCCTTGCTAACCGCCCGCAATTGCTTTCTAATTTTGGCCCGCATCAAGAGATGTTTGAACGGGTAACCCGTTCGACTGGTATGGTGGTAGGCGTCAACACCGTCGATGTGACGGATGAATTGATACAGGAAATCAGTACGCTTCCTCCGCAGGCGTTTGAAGGTACTGAAGATAATAAGAGTTGAAAGAAAGAAGCGAATAATGACATGAAATTACGCAAAAAATCTACGGCCCTGCTGGCAGCAGCATTCGCATCGATGATGCTCATGAGTGGTTGTGGCCAGGCTAAGATTGGTTATATTGATGGCGAGCGTGTTTCTAAGGAAGCACCGCAGATTTCGGCCTTGGTGGAAGAAGGAAATCAGAAGCTGAATGAAGCCAGAGAGCAGTCCCAGGCTGAGATCCAGCAGAAGATGAAGGAAAATCCGAATATGAGCCAGGAGGATGCGCAGAAACTCCAGATGGATGCTCAGCGCAAACTTCAGGGAATCAATCAGTCGTATTCCCTCCAGCTTCGCCAGAAGATTGATGTTGCCCTTGGGGCAGTATCCAAGGAAAAGAAATTGGATGCTGTGGTCAACAACTCTCAGGAACAGCCCATTGCCATCACAGGGGCTGTCGATGTGACGGACGAAGTCATTTCGAAGCTTCAGTAAGGAAAAGGATGGAGAGGAAACATGAAAAAGACGTTGCAGGAGATCGCAGAGTTTGTCGGCGGTCGTATTGTGGGTGATGCATCTGTAGAGATTCATGGCTTGGATAACATTGAAGGTGCGGGAAAAAACGATTTGACCTTTGCGGTCGATCCGCATATCGAAGAGGCGAAAAGCTGCCAGGCGGCAGCCGTTATGCTGCCGGAGGGGATTGAGGATTTCCCGAAAACAGCGTTGTATGTAGAGGAGCCGCGGGCAGCCTTTGCAAAACTACTGGAGCTCTTTACGCCGAAACTTCAGTTTGAGGCTGGTGTGAGTGAAAAGGCACATATCGGCAAAGATGTAAAAATCGGCAAAGATGTCGTAATCATGCCCTTTGCCGTGGTTGATGACCATGCCGTTATCGGCGACCGCGTAACGCTGTATCCCCACACCTATATTGGTCAGTATGCTGAGGTTGAAGAAGACAGTGTCATTTATTCTAGTGCTACGGTTCGTGAGCATTGTCATGTGGGCAAGCGCTGTGTCGTACACAGCTCGGCGGTAATTGGTTCGGATGGCTTTGGCTTTACTACGAAAGACGGGGTCCATACGAAGGTGCCCCAGGTGGGCAATGTCATCCTGGAAGATGACGTGGAAATCGGTGCTCATGATGGCATCGACCGCGCCGCTATGGGATCGACGGTTATCGGCAAGGGAACGAAGATTGATAATCTCGTCCATATCGGCCACAACTGCAAAATCGGTCCGAACTGCCTGATCGTTGCCCAGACAGGTATCTCCGGGTCCACGACCGTTGGTCATAATGTTACCTTTGGTGGTCAGGTGGGAACGGTTGGCCATATCAATATTGGCGCCAACTCGGTTTATGCAGCCCGTTCGGGGATTATCAGCAATATGCCGGAGGGTGTATTCTGCGCCGGCTTCCCGGTTCAGTCCCATACGGAATGGCTGCGCATGCAGGCGGCTATGAAGCATCTGCCGGAAATGCACAAGAAGCTCAAACAGTTGGAAAAGAAACTGGCAAAGTACGAAAAAGAGTAATTACTTAGCAGAGGCCTCCTCTTTTGAGGGGGCCTTTTTGCGAGAGGATGAAATCGTTAGGAAAAGGGAGGAAAAAGAATGTTTTCCTACTATCTGATGAAAGCAATCAGTGCGATTGCCTGCCTGCTGCCGCGCACTATGTGTGAGGCATTGGGCAGGGGCTTGGGGAATTTTGCCTGGCTGGTCCTGCCGGAACGGCGTAAACGGCTGGCACGGGAACAGATAAGGAAATGCCTGCAGGTTGATGAAAAAGAAGCACAGCGCATTGCCAAGGCCAGTGCGGTCCGCTTTGGGCCGATGCTGTTTGAGGTGCTTCGCTTCCCGCTGATCAAGAAGAACCCTCAGGACTACGTCCGTATCGAAGGCTTGGAAAAGCTTCGGCAGGGCATGGCTGAGGGGAAAGGGGCAATCATCGCAGCCGCGCACAGCGGCAATTGGGAACTCATGGGCGGAGCATTTGCCATGGCCGGCATCCCGCTGGTCGGGGTGGCTATGAAGCAGAAGTCCTCGGGAGCGGACCGCTTCATCAATGAGTATCGGACCATGATCGGCATGCATATCACCTACAAGACAGATGTGCGGGAAATGTTTGCCATGCTGAAAAAGGGCTGGGCAATCGGCTTGATTATGGATCAGGATACCAACCGTCATGACGGGATTATCCTGGACTTTTTCAACCAGCCCACCAATTGCACGCCGGGAGCTGCTTCGATGGCCCGGTTCCAGAATGTGCCTATATTCACTTCCTTTATGCATCGGGAGGAAAATGGCCGGCATACATTGATTGTTGAGGGGCCCTTCCATGTCGAGAAAACGAAGGATAAGCGCGAGGATATCCGTCGAACCGCCCAGCTCTTGACGAAAGCCATCGAAGACCATGTCCGGAAATATCCAGAAGAATGGTTCTGGCTGCACGACCGCTGGAAGTCTGTCCGTGAAGAGTGGTGAGTACTTCGGCTACTTGCGCAACCGAACATTGTTGGGTAAAATAGAGAAAGGAATTTTTATTCGGGGGGAGTAGTTTTGCAGAAACAGATTACGATTGCGGCAGCGGTTTCCTATACCGGCATCGGATTGCATTCGGGCCGGGAGGTTCACATGGTGCTCAAACCAGCACCAGTTGACACGGGAATCCTGTTCGTTCGCACCGATATTGCAGAACGGCCGTCAATCCATGCTGCAGCTTCAAATGTCACGTCGACGCTGCGCGCGACAACGGTTGAGGAAAATGGCTATAAAGTATTCACAATCGAGCACTTGATGAGTGCCTTTCATGCGCAGGGCATTGATAACTGTGTGGTAGAAATGGATTCTGAGGAACCGCCGGTAGCGGATGGTTCCTCGCTGGCTTTTTTCGAATTGCTGGAGAAGGCTGGCCGTCAGGAACAGGAAAAGGAATGCCATGAGATCGTTATCGATAAGGTTTACCGCATCGATGATGAGGAAAATAAACGGTTTGTCATGGTAGTTCCCTACGATGGCTTCCGGGTAAGCTTTACCTCGCTGAATCCCCACAAGCTCATCGGGGTTCAGTATCAGAACTTCGAGATTACACCGAAGACTTATCATGAGGAGATTGCACCGGCCCGTACAATCGCTTATGAAAAAGAGATTGAAGCGCTTCGCAGTATGGGGCTGGGGCTGGGAGGTACGCTGGAAAGCGTTATCGTCTACAATGATGAAGGCTGGCTTAATCCGCTTCATTATGAAGACGAATTGGTCCGTCATAAAATCTTGGATGTAATTGGCGATTTGCGCCTGGCAGGAAAAATCCGTGGTCATGTCATCGCGGTGGCTTCTGGTCATGCGCTTAATACGCAGCTGGCAAAAGTGATTGCTGGTGCATTGGGTTAATGTTGGATTGTGATTAATTAAAGGAAGAAGGAAAAAACATGGTTTTAGATATCAACGAAATTCAGAAAATCCTGCCGCATCGTCCGCCGATGCTGTTGGTTGACCGCATCATTGAACTGGACCCGATGAAATCGGCAACGGGCATCAAGAACGTGACGATGATGGAGCCGCAGTTCCGTGGTCATTTCCCGGATCATCCAATCATGCCTGGTGTTTTGATTCTTGAAGCTATGGCCCAGGTCGGCGGTGTCATGATGCTGTATCCGGAAGAAAACCGTGGCAAGATTGCTCTGTTTGGCGGCATGGAGAATGTCAAGTTCAAACATCCGGTAGTGCCGGGAGACCAGCTGGTGACGAAGTCTCACCTGGTTCGTGTGCGTGGCGATTTTGGTATGCTTCACTGTGATGGTTATGTAGACGGTAAGCTTGCTGCTTCGGCTGATTTCAAATTTGCTATGAGAAAAAGCGAAAATCTTTGATTTTCAATGATTTTTACATGAGAGAAAGAGATAATCTTTGTTCAACTCGAAAAACGCCTAGATTTGCTGTCATATAAGATACGAGAATTTGGAGTTTCTTGGGGAATATATAAATATAAGGACAGAGCAAAGAAACCTGCAGCCATATTCAGGGGGGAATGGCTGTCAGTTTAAGGATAGTTGAAGGAGTTGGAGCAGATGACTACTGAGAAAAACAGTATTACAAATAATATACATGAGACTGCAGTTATCGCACCGGGGGCGAAGATTGCCGCGAACGTCACGGTTGGTCCGTACTCGGTTATCGGTGAGAATGTCGAGATCGGCGAGGGTACGGTAATCGGGCCCCACGTCGTAATCCAGGGCTGGACGGAAATTGGCAAAGACTGCCATATTTTCCAGGGGGCATCGATTGGGGAAGAACCGCAGGATCTCAAATTCCGGGGTGAGAAGAGTTATACCGTAATCGGTGACCGGACCACCATTCGTGAGGGAGCAACGGTTCACCGTGCTACCGGCGAAGGGGAGGAAACCCGTATTGGCAGCGACTGCCTGCTGATGGCACTGACTCATGTGGCGCATAACTGCATCGTTGGCAATCACGTCATCATGTCGAATCTGGCAAGCCTGGCTGGTCATGTGGTCGTAGAGGACCGGGCGGTTGTCGGCGGCATGGCTGGTGTCCATCAGTTCGTCAAAATTGGCCGCAATGCGATGGTAGGCGGCATGTCGAAGCTCACGCAGGATGTCGTTCCGTTCACTATTGTCGATGGACGCCCGGCCAAGGTGGTAGGCCTCAACAGCGTCGGCATTTCCCGTGCCGGCATCAAATTGGATGCCCGCCGCAATATCAAGCAGGCATATAAGATTGTCTACCGTGCCGGCCTTACGCTGGAGCAGGCAATATCGGTAATCGAGCAGGAAGTAGATTCCTGCGATGAGGTCGATCATCTGCTGCGCTTCCTGCGCAATGCTGACCGTGGCATTTGCCGTGAGCGCCGTGATAATGACTGAGATTTGATTGATTTGGAGGATTTCCATGGAAAGAGTCGGACTGCTGGCCGGCATCGGTTTTTTGCCGGTGGAATGTGCCAAAGCAGCCAGAGCACAGGGGCATGAGGTGTATATCGTTTCCCTGCTTCCGGAGACGGAAGAATGCTTAAAGGAATATGCTACAGACTATCAGGAGATCAGTGTCTTTAAGGTCGGCAAGATCCTCAAATATTTGAAGAAAAACAAGATTACGCAGGTGACAATGATTGGCAAGGTCACCAAGGAACTCTTGTATGCCCATAAGGCGATGCCGGATCTTAAGACCATGCAGATTCTCATGAGCCTCAAGGACCGTAAAGATGATACGGTTATGGAGGCCTTGGTGGCTGCTGTCGAGAGCACCGGGGCGAAGGTCGTCGATCAGACCGCGCTGATCCGGCCGTTGATGCCGGAGGCCGGTGTACTTACCCGGCGCAAACCGACAGAGGATGAGAAGAAGGATATGGAGTTCGGTTTTCGGATGGCGAAGGAAATCGGCCGTATGGACGTAGGCCAAACGGTGGTGGTAAAGGGCTTGGCTGTCATGGCTTTGGAAGCTATTGAGGGTACCGATGCCTGCATCCGCCGCGGTGGCCAGTTGGCCAGGGGCGGTGCTGTGGTGGCCAAGGTGGCTAAGCCACAGCAGGATAAGCGCTTTGATGTGCCGGCGGTAGGCCTTACGACGCTTCGTACCATGGTGGAAGTGGGAGCTAAGGCTCTGGTTATCGAAGCTGGTGAAACCCTGTTGGTGGAAAAGGACAAGGTACTGCAACTGGCTGATGAAAACGATATAACGATTGTAGCAATGTAATTCGCAGACGCAGTGGATACGAAAAATGTGTCCTGCATATCGCGT
>CALYVJ010000075.1 GCA_945494195.1 uncultured Selenomonas sp.
CGGGGCTCATATCGTTAATGAGAATAAAGAATGAGATTGTAGCATACGAGGCCTGCTGGTTCTTAATGGAGCCAGCAGGCCTTTTAGCGTTGCAAGGTGTGGCCCGGCTATTTTGTCTTGGTACTTTTTCTGTTACAATACAGGCATGAGGAGGCAGTGTGGTATGAGAGAAGAGGACTTTGTTACAGCATTGCGGAAGTGCGGTGCCCGGGTCTTTATCGTTGGGGGTTGGATACGCGACCAGCTTCGCGGCGTGAAGGCACACGATAAAGATTACATGGTGGCGGGCATTGAGGAAAAGACATTCGTAGAACTTTTCCCTGCGGCAGAAAGAGTGGGAAAATCTTTTCCCGTTTATTTGGTGGAGATTGATGGCAAGAAAGCGGAAGTGGCTTTTGCCCGCAAAGAACGAAAAACGGGAAGCGGTTACTGTGGTTTCTCTGTGGAATATGATCCTGCGGTCACCTTGGAAGAAGATCTGTACCGGCGTGATACGACCATGAATAGTCTGGCAATGGAGCTGCCTGAGAAGAATGTTCATGATTTATACGGCGGGGCAGAGGATACCCGGCAGGGGATAATTCGTGCTATATCCGCGCATTTTTGTGAAGACCCTGTCCGGGCACTTCGCGCAGCTCGGCAGGCGGCCGAGTTTGGTTTTACGATTGAAGACAATACCTATCGGCTGATGGCAGCCTGCCGAGAAGAATTGGCGGCAGAACCCGCCGAACGATTACTGGGGGAACTTCGGCGAGCTTTGATGGCTCCTAAACCCTCCCTGTTCTTTCGCTGCTTGAATCGCGCTGATCTGTTGGCAGTCACTTTTCCAGAGTTTTCCGCATTGATTGGCAAAACTCAGCCGGAGGCCTTTCATCCTGAGGGGGATGCCTTTGAGCATACGATGCTGGTGGTGGATAAAGTGGCGGCGCAAACTGATTCGCTGCTGGCACGGTTTGCCGGTTTGGTTCATGATCTGGGGAAGGGCACGACGCCGAAGGAAATGGAACCCCACCATTATGGGCACGAAGAACGAGGGCTGGTGGTGTTAGCGGAGTGGAACAAGCGCATGACGTTGCCGCGGGATTGGATGCAGGCCGGGGCCTTCGCTATTGCGGAACACATGCGGGCACCGCTCCTTCGTAAAGAGGTAAAGATTGTGGATTTATTGCTGAAAATTGACCGATCTAATTTGTCTTGGCCGGAATTTCGGGCAGTGATACTGGCAGACCATCAAAGTTTACCGGATTACTTGCAGTGGGGAGAGAATTATGTGGCGAAGATGAAGCAAGTTAGTGGGGATGACTGTCCCTCGGAACTTACAGGTAAGAAAATCGGGGAATGGATTCGTGCGGAACAGTTAAAGATTTATCGAAACATCTTGGTTCGTTCGGATTCTATCGATTAGCTGTTGCGGAATTGTCAAAAAAAGGCTATAATTAAGAACAAAGATATCAGAATTGGTTTACAAAAATAGTTGATGTCTGAATCTTGAGGAGGCGATTTCTCATGAGTACCATTATTCCGTATAAATCCGTTGCCCCGAAAATCGATCCAAGTGTATTTATTGCGCCGACGGCTGCTGTGATTGGTGACGTTGAAATCGGTGAAGGTTCCAGTCTTTGGTTTAGCACGGTGGTGCGTGGAGACTTCCAGCCAATCAAGATTGGCCGGAACACGGACATTCAGGATAATGCGACAATTCACGTTATGGCCGATGTACCGACGGAAATTGGCGATGAGGTTATCATTGGGCATAATGCCATCGTACATGCCCGGAAAATCGGGAACAATTGCCTGATTGGCATGGGGTCGATAATCCTTGGCTATACAGAGATGGGGGATAATGTGATCATTGGAGCTGGGACGATTCTGACGCAGCACAAAAAGATTCCGTCCAATTCACTGGTTTATGGCAATCCGGCACAAATCATCCGGTCTTTGCGCGAAGATGAATTGCAGGCCCTCCATGATTCAGCCATGAACTATCAGCAAGTAGCAGAAAATTACAAGGCAGAATTGCTTTGAATGATTTTTATAACAAACAAGGGGATTTTATCGTAATGGAAAAAACACTCGTACTCATTAAACCAGATGCTTTCACCAAACATTACAGCGGGGATATCATCAAACGCTATGAGGCGGAAGGCTTTCGCATTGTAGCCATGAAACTCTTGAAGATGGATGACCGGTTGGCTTCGATTCATTATGAAGAGCATATCGGCCGTCCGTATTATAATGATTTGGTTGGCTTTATGACATCGGCACCGATTATTGCCATGGTCTTGGAGGGAGAAGATGTCATTGCAAAGGTAAGAAAGCTTAATGGCAAGACAAATCCGGCTGAGGCAGAAGAAGGAACAATCCGCAAACAGTTTGCGGCGAATGGTCGGCGCAATGCGGTTCATGCTTCGGATTCGGTGGAGAGTGCGAACCGGGAGATTCATATTTTCTTTAATGAGACCGAGATTTTAGACGGTCAGTATGAGGCAATGGAGTAATTCGGAGTATTTCCTAAGGAGCGCGATACCATGAGCGTTACGACCAAGACGGGGGATAAGGGAACCACGAGCCTGTATACAGGAGAACGGGTGGATAAGGGATGCCTGCGCGTGGAGACTTATGGCACGATTGACGAGGTAGGCTCGGCTCTTTCGATGGCCAGAGCTTTTGCCGCCAAGGCCGAGGTGAAAGATCGTATTTTAGAGCTGCAGAAGCAACTGTCACTTTTGATGGCAGATTTTGCCAGCCTTAACAAAACGCCGTATATTACGGCGGAGACGGTGAAGGAAATCGAAAGTGCAATTGTGGAGCTGGAAGAACAACTGCCACCTTTGAAGTGTTTTTTGATTCCCGGGGATACCAAGGCCGGCGCAATGCTGGACATGGCGCGTACTATTGCACGCCGTGCTGAGCGCTGTGCTTGCCGGCTGGCACAGGAAACTGCCATTGCGGAATCCGACCGGCTGTATTTGAATCGTATCTCAGATTATTGCTTTTTGCTGATGCGCTTAGAAGAACAAAAATAAAAAGGAGTCATCTCATCAGGAGATGACTCCTTTTTTGGCATAATCTGAAAATTTTAGCAGGAAAATGAAGAAAAGTCGGAGAATACTGATAATATTAAAATAATGGGAGGGAATATCGATGAAGAACTATAAAAGTGCCAATATCCGGAACATTGCAGTTGTAGGTCATGGAAAAACGGGTAAGACCAGTTTACTAGATGCCTGCTTGTTTGATGCAGAAGCGGTTAAGCGCCTTGGCAATGTTGAGGATGGCACCAGTGCGCTGGACTATGAGCCGGAAGAAACCAAACGTGGTATGACGGTCAACTTGAAACTAGCTGCCTGTGAGTGGCGTGATTTCAAATTGAACTTCATCGATACGCCGGGGTATCCTGATTTTGTTGGTGATGTCAAGGGCGCTATGGCGGCAGCTGACAGTGCTTTGATTGTAATCTCGGCTTCCTCCGGTATCAAATCGGGTACCGAAAATGCCTGGTGGTATGCTGAGGAAAACGAACTGCCTCGGGCGTTCTTTATCAATAAAATGGATCGTGAGCATGCAGACTTCTACGGAGTGGTAGAAGAGCTTCGTGTACGCTTCGGGGATGGCGTTGTTCCCGTACAGCTGCCCATCGGCAAAGAAGCTGCTTTCCAGGGCGTAGTGGACTTGCTCTCACTCCATATGAAGATTGTCACCCATGACAAGGAAATCGTCAAAGATGATGTGCCGGAGTATATGAAGGACGAAGTCGAGCAGGCTCGGCAAAAGATGATTGAGTCGATTTCCGAGTTCAACGATGAATTGCTGGAAAAATATATCGAGGGAACGGAGATTACCGAAGTGGAGACAGCGGCGGCTCTGATTGAAGGAATACAGGCTGGCAAGATATTCCCGGTATTTTGCGGGTCCGCCAAACAGAACATCGGCATGCGTAAACTTATGAATGATTTAGTGGAATATATGCCGACACCGTATTTTAAGGTATCCATCGGCATGGACCCAGTAAGTGGTGAACTTAAAGAACGTCATACGGAAGATGCTTTTTCGGCCCAGGTGTTCAAGACGATTGTCGATCCTTTTGTAGGACGTCAGAGTTATATCCGCATCCTGTCCGGTGAAATGCGCGGTGATGCCTCTTACAATCATCCCAATAAGGATGCAGAGGCGCGAATCGGGACGCTGTTCACGCTGCAGGGAAAACAGCAGCATAATCTGAATGTGGCGGCGGCTGGTGATATCGTAGTGACGACGAAGTTGCAGCAGGTCAAGACTGGGGACACTCTTTGCGATAAGAATGATACCATCCAGTATGAAGGAATCCTCTATCCGGTGGCGATGCTGGAAATGGCTGCGTCGGCTCATAAGAAGGGCGAGGAGGACAAAGTCTTTGGGGCTTTGGCAAAACAACAGGATGAAGATCCGACACTGCTGGTAGAAAAGAATCAGGAGACTGGAGAGACCATTGTCCGGGGCGTCGGGGAGGTGCATTTGGAAATCATGGCCGAAAAACTCGAACGGAAATTCGGGGCGCAGCTGGATTTGGCCGAACCGCGGATTCCGTACCGTGAGACTATCCGCAAGACCGTCAAGGTTCAAGGACGCCATAAGAAACAGAGCGGTGGTCATGGACAGTTTGGGGATGTCTGGCTGGAAATCGGACCGCGAGAGGCAGGGGCTGGCAACGAATTTTCTGAGACGATTTTCGGTGGCAGTGTGCCGAAGCAATATATCCCCGCAGTGGAGAAAGGGTCCGCAGAGACTTTGGCTCAGGGGGTTCTGGCTGGCTATCCGGTGGTGGATGTAAAGGTCAATCTTTACGATGGGTCGTATCATCCCGTTGACTCGTCGGAAGCCGCCTTTAAAACGGCAGCCGCTATTGCCATCAAAAAGGGGGTTATGGAGGCATCACCGATTCTGCTGGAACCCATTGAGACCATCAAGGTGCTGACTCCTGAGTATTACCTCGGTGATGTCATGGGACGTCTTAACAGCAAACGTGCCCATGTCTTGGGAGTTGACAGCAAGGAGCGGGATATGAGTGAGATTCAAGCGTTGATTCCGCAGGCTGAGCTGTATAAGTTTGCCACGGAGCTTCGCTCGCTGACCCAGGGACGCGGGGCGTATACGCTTGAATTTGCCCGTTATGAACCTGTACCGGAGCGGGCGGCAGAAGCCATCATTGAGGCGGCTAATGCAAGATAATATTGGTGGAAATTAAGAAGAAACAAGGTCTTTCCTAATAAAATCGGAAGGGCCTTTTAACTTGCAAATAGGGACTAAAGATGTTAGGATATTAAAAGTAACTGTTACTATAACAGTAAATCTTAAAAAGAAAAGAGATTATGAAGTATGTGGGAAAAAATTTGCGCAGGTATGTTGGGCGCTATGATGATTACGGGGTCGGCAGCTGGACTTTCGGCTAATACGGTCAGTGCAGCACCAGTCGAAGAAAACGTTGCACAGCCGGCTCAGACCCAGAAGGTAGAGCAGCCGATGAAGATTAGCATTAACCTCGCTGCTCGTTCGTTGGCTCTTTATCAGGGATCGAAGAAGATCCGTCTGTATCCGATTGCTCCGGGAACGGCCTACACGCCGACTCCGACCGGCTATTATAAGATTCGCGAAAAAGAAGTAAACCCGACTTGGACGGACCCGGCTACGGGCTATTCCATTCCTTCGGGACCGGATTGTCCGTTGGGCTACCGTTGGATGACGGTTACGGGCAACATTGGTATTCATGGTACTAATAATCCGTCTTCTATTGGAACGTATGCATCTCATGGCTGCATGCGCATGTTCGAAAAAGATGTCGAGGCACTTTATGATTTGGTAGAAGTTGGTACGCCGGTCGAGATTACCTATAACCGCGTTGTCGTCGAAAAGGCTCCGGATGATACGGTGGTCTATTATATCTATCCGGATGGGTATGGCTGGCAGAAGCTGTCAGTCGCTGATGTTCATAAATGGCTGGCTGGTTATGGTGTTGGCAATTTTGAATCGGATGAAGATATCCAGGCAAAAATCAACGATTCCGATGGCAATCCAACCTATGTGGGAAAAGTTTATCCGCTTTATGTCAACGGCAAAAAGCTCATCAACAACGCTGTAAGTAAAGACGGTGTGACGTATCTGCCGGCAATTGACTTGGCGAATGCCGTTAACGTAAATCTGGGCTGGGATGCTGCAACCCACAAGCTGATCAGCACGCTGGGGAGTGCTGAGGGTATAGATAAACGTGATGTGCTTTACTGCAAAGCCGAAGACACAAAAACGCTTTTCAATCTGACGGGCAGCATCAATGATGCCAAGCAGTTTGTTTTGACCACGCCGGTACAGATGGAAGCACCGAAGACGGAAACTCCGGAAGTAAAGACGGAGGAGAAAAATGTTGAGGTCCCGCAGCAGGTAGAGAAAGAGCAGCCGAAAGCTGATGACAAGGCTGTCGATAGCAACAAAAGCCAAAAATCCCTGAAACAGATTTACAAAGAAGCAACAAAGAAGTAAAATACTTTCTTGTAAGTTATCGTAACCTATAAACTGAACAATTTGAGGAGGAATCCTGCTTGAGCAAGCGTTTTGTGATTTTGGATGGCAGCAGCCTTATGTACCGTGCGTTTTATGCGCTGCCACCATTGACGGATTCCCTGGGCGAACCGACCAATGCGATATTTGGCTTTTCCAATATGCTCACCAAACTGTTGGGAGAATTGAAGCCGGATTCTTTGGTTATCGCTTTTGATAAGGGAAAGAAGACGTTTCGTACGGAACGCTATCCGGAATATAAGGGAACGCGTGACAAGACCCCGGAAGAGCTCCTCGCCCAAATCCCGCTGCTGCATGAATTTGCAGCAGCTTTTGGCGTTTCTTTTATCGAAAAAGAGCGGTATGAGGCGGATGATATCATCGGAACCTTGGCAACAAAGGCCGCAGCAGCTGGCCATGATGTCATGGTTGTCACTGGTGATAAGGATGCGCTTCAATTGGTGCGTCCGAACCTTCGCGTCATGCTGACGAAGAAGGGGATATCGGAGCTCAAAGCCTACGATGAAGAAGTATTTCAAGAGGAATACGGGTTTGAACCGATTCGTCTGATTGACCTTAAGGGACTGATGGGCGATACTTCCGACAATATCCCGGGAGTTCCTGGGGTGGGGCCGAAAACGGCAACGAAATTGTTGTTGGAATACGGCACCTTGGAAAATGTCTTGGACAATATTGAGGCGATTTCCGGCAAGAAATTAAAGGAGCGCCTGACGGAGAATCGCGAACAGGCAATCCTGTCTAAGGAGCTTGCTACGATTGAATTACAGGTTCCAGATATGGAGCTTGCGATGGACGAGTATGCCATCACGCCGGACCGTGCCACCATGAAGAAGTTCTGCGACCGTTATGAGTTAAGAGGTGTTTGGAA
>CALYVJ010000076.1 GCA_945494195.1 uncultured Selenomonas sp.
GCATGGTCCGATTGCATGGGTCGGCACGCAGGCCTTGGCAAACAGCGGGCACTGCGGCGGCGTCACGATACCGCGGAGCACTTCGCCACAGCGGCAGGCCGTCTTCTTTGGCGCCGGGAGCTCTGCCACCGCCAGCGGCATGACCTCTTCAATATCATAGGACTTATACGCCTCCCGCATCTTGAGCCCCGATAAAGGCACAACGCCCATGCCGCGCCAGCCCGTATCTACCGGTTCATAAACCGTATCCGTAATGCGCTGGGATACCAGATTCCCCTCCGGCCGTACAACGGCCTCGTATTCATTTTCCACTTTTGCTTCCCCGCTCTTTACCTGCTTGACCAGCCGGTAAAGGGCACGCAGAATCTGTAACGGTTCAAACCCCGTAACCACACCCGGTACATGATACTTCGCGACGATGGGCTCGTAGATTCCCGTCCCTGTCACCACGGAAACATGTCCCGGCAGGATAAAGCCATCCACATGCACCTGCTCGTCACTGAGCAGCACCTCCATGACCGGCGGCACGAGTTTTTGCGCCGACAACATGAAGAGATTCTTTATGCCCTGCTGCGCAGCAGCCAGAACGGTAGCCGCCGCCGTTGGCACCGTCGTCTCAAAACCGACCGCCAGGAATATTACCTTCTTGTCCGGATTTTCCCTTGCTATCGGGATCGAATCCAGCGGGGAATACACAATGCGTATATCCGCACCATTGGTCTTAGCTTCCCCCAGGCTGGACTTCGTCCCTGGAACCTTCAGCATATCGCCAAAGGTCGTGATGATGACCTCTGGATGCTGGGCATAGGCAATGGCCTTGTCCATGTAGTCATCGGGCGTCACGCATACGGGACATCCAGGCCCTGAAACAAGCTCCACATTGTCCGGCAGCAATTGGCGAATGCCCGCCCGGAAAATCGAAACCGTATGGGTGCCGCAGACCTCCATAAAACGGAGTTTACGTCCCACCTCATCGGCCATTGTTTTGATTTCTGCTACCAGCCTTTGCGCCAGTTCACGTTCCTCTTTCTTATTCATGAGCCACCGACTCCTCTAGCGAAGCTACAGTTCGTGGCGCACCATTCATTTCTGCCAGCAGTGCATTGGTTTCCTCCGCATCCTTCTCATCGACAATCTGCATGGCAAACCCCGCATGTACGAGAACAAAATCCCCGACCTTGGCCTCTGGCAGCAGCATCATGGAAACTTCACGGCTAACCCCCGAAATCTCAACCCTGCCAATGGCATTTTCTATTTCAAGCACTTTTGCTGGTACTGCAAGACACATATTACCGCTCCTTATCCTCTAGTCCTGATAACCTCTTCCGCTACGACGCCGAAATCCATCGCATCAGGAACTTTCTTTTTCACCGGCTCGATTCCCCAGCCGCGAAGTTTTTCCAGAGCTGTTTCCACCACCTGAGGCAGCAGCTTCTGCATACCGGCGGACAACTCCACGCCAGCCTCCAGGTCAAAGGGCTGGGCACCGATCACGATCACCTCGGGAATCTTATGGCCTGTCACCGTCAACAGTCCTAAGACGTCCTGTATTCCCACTTCGTGGGCCGACAATTTGTCCTGAAAATGCTCCATGACATTGTCGTTGTGGAAGCAGAACATCGTTCCCGGGTCCGCCCCGCCATTGATGGAATCAATGACCAAGAGTTTATTGGTTCCCGTTACATACTGGGTAAGCTCAATCCCCAGGGTACCGCCATCCACCAACTGGACGTTTTCCGGGAATTCATAGTGGGCATCGAGATATTCCACCACCCGAACGCCAAATCCTTCATCCCGCAGGATTACATTGCCTACCCCAAGGACCGTTACTTCCGACCGGTGCAGGACGTTGTCGATGCTCGAAACGCGTTCCGAGCCGTTTCCAAATACATCAGCCATTTTTCTTCCCCGCCACTTTTTCTTTCAACCACGCACACCATGCATCGATTCCCTGCTCCGTCGTGCAGGAAACCTCCAGCACCTTCATCCCGGGATGAAGGGTGGTAATATCCTCCTTGGCCGACTCCATGTCAAAATTGCAATAGGGCAGAATATCGACTTTATTCAGCAGGGCAATGGCCGATTCCTTGAAGATCAACGGATATTTCAGTGGTTTGTCATCGCCTTCGGTAATCGACAATACCACCGCCTTGTCGTCCTCACCGACGGCAAACTCTGCGGGACAGACCAGATTGCCAACGTTTTCGACAATCAGCAAATCCAAATTATCAAGATCCATCTGCTTAGCAACCTTCTGCACCATAGGGGCATCCAGATGACAGCCACCCGCAGTGTTTATTTGGATGACGGGAACCCCATGCCGCTCAATGCGGTCCGCATCTTTGCTGGTGAAGAGATCCCCCTCAATGACAGCCATCTTGAGCTCATCTTTGAGCTTTTCCATCGTCTTTTCCAGCACCGATGTCTTACCGGCCCCCGGCGATCCCATCAGATTGACAACATATACGCCCTTGGCGGCAAACATCGCCTGGTTTTCCGCCGCAATGCGGTCGTTCTCTCCCAAAATATTTTTCATGACCTGAATCTCTGCCATGTTAGTCCACCTCCAAATACTCTACTTTCATCTCACGGCCGGAAATCGTCGTCAGGACCCCGTCTTTACATTCCGGGCACCAAAAATCATAATGCTCGATGTGGAACTCTTTGCCGCATTTGCTGCATTTCCCCATGAGGGGAACCTTCTTGATGACCAGTTTTGCTCCCTCGGCAATCGTCCCCTTCACCAGCATTTCAAACGAAAACCGCAGCGATTCCTGCTCCACACCGGACATTTCGCCGATCAGCAGACCGACCTCAGCGATCCGCTTGGCTTCGTTCTGTTTTCCATAATCCAGGGCAATATCCAAAATGCCCTCCGCCAGCGCCATTTCATGCATAGTTTTTCCTCCTGCACCTCAAGGCCTCCTGCAGCCTATCTGTACATAACAAAGGGACCGCCGCATTATAGCAGCGGTCCCCCTCATACTAACGCATCAATTACAAAGCAGCCTCAAGACCACGTGCGCTGAATACGCCGATAATATCCATAAGCTTTGTCTTGGCCGGTGCATAATCTACCACCGTTTCGCCATCATGTGCATGGATATGGACAAAGAGCACACCCGGAAGCCCCAACAGAGCCTTCTCAACCTCTTTGGCGTTTTCTTCCGTATAGCCTTTTACAAAGAACTGGAGACGCGTGTTGCCGTTTGTCTCCCCACAGCCGCATTCTTTACACATAATCTGATTCTCCTTTTATCTGACTGATAGGTTACGTTTTACTTTGCCTCTTTCGGCGGTTCTACCTCATTGGCATCCTTCGGAACATGCTCCAGGAATTTCACCCCAGAGAACATCGACGAAGCTTCGCCCTCAGCCTCCATGATATCTGCCCGCAGTACCATGTAGACATGACCGATGGCAAAGAGGATGATGAGCCATGCGACGATATGATGTACCCAATGGGTCATCATCTCACCGCCCAGGACTACATTGACCCAGCCGAAAAGCAGGCCGCCGATTTCCGACGGTTCCGTCATATAGTACATAGCAAAGCCCGTGAGGATCTCCACCAGTACCATTGCGTAGAGGCCGGCATACGAGGAGCGTGCCAGCGGGTTGCGCAAAAACGGCGCATGCTTCGGTTTCAAAAGCATGTAGTGAAGGGCCACATCAATGGTTTCACTATAAAAATGACCTTCCCATACGCGTGGGAAAAGACGATCTCCCTTGTTCACGATGAAGCCATAAATGCGCAGGATAAAAGCCGCACAGAAGGCAAACGCCGCGATAAAGTGGATATTTCTTACCCAGTCCATGGACATGGATGTGTAGGTCGGTTCAATGCCCAGCACAGTCACCGGTTTGGTAACCAGCAGCGCCGTGATGAACAGCACGACGATAGCCAGCACCATGATCCAATGGAAAATCCGCAAATACGGACTGAACAGGTAGTAGATTTTACGCTTTTCTTCTTTCATTCTACTGTTCCCTTCCTTTCCATCCGGTATCCGGCTTATTTCTCAACGTGCGTGCCCGAATACGGATCCGTGGTGATGACGTTTATCTTCTCGCCTTTCGCATTGAACATATGCGTTGCACAAGCCATGCACGGGTCGAAGGAACGGACGACCTTGACAATCTCGAGCGGCTTGTCCGGAACCTTGACCTGTGTGTCCATCATAGCCATCTCATAAGCGCCGTGGCCGGCCTTATCATCACGCGGGCAAGCACTCCAGGTCGTCGGAACGATGCACTGGTAGTTGTCCGTCTTGCCATCCTTGATGGCAATATAGTGGGACAGTGCCCCGCGCGGAGCCTCGTAGATGCCAACGCCTTCGCACTCTTTCGGCCAGGTCGACGGGTCCCATTTCTCGTTGCTCGCGACTTTCGTATCGCCAGTCTTGAGGTTGGCAATGAGCTTGTCGAAGAAGTACTTGTTGATCTCGGCAGCCAGCTGGCAGTCGAGTGCACGGGCAGCCGTACGGCCGACCATCGTCGGGAGCCAGACTTCCGGAGCCAGGCCGAGGACCTTCGATACGGCATCGATCTGATCCATCATCATTTTCTCCGCCCAAGTCAGCTCGCCGAGCAATCCCTTCTTAGCCTTGACATAGATAATGATATAGCGGGCCAGCGGACCGACCTCGCAGAGCTTGCCATTCCATTTCGGCGTCTTGAGCCAGGAGTACTTGCCCGTCTCATTGAGAGCCTTCCACTCGGTAGCCGAGCCCTCTTTCGGCCCCGTGTATTTCGGCGAGGTGACGCCATCCCACGGGTTCAGTGCAGCTTCACTCTTAGCCGGATACTCGTACCAAGAGTGATCGACGCTCTCGGTAAATACCTTGCGGTCCGCAAAATCCTCGCCATTGACCTCGGTGACTTTGCAGCCAGCGAGCCCCTTACCGAAGTCTTCAACAACACCATTGCAGCGGATCAGCAGATTCTTGAAGAAGCCACCGTTCTTCGTGCCGCTGAACGGCTCTTCCGGATAAGCACCATAGCCGAGCACGCAGGTCTTGGCCATACCACCGCCATCGACACGGCCAGCTTTGACGTAAGCAGAGCCAATCGCCAGAAGATCCGGCAGATAATAGTTGTTGACCAGCGAACGGCCCATGTTGATAGCACGATCGACGATGTCGAGGCGGGCCGTATTGACCGGTGCATTGCCGTCCTCCAGCGAGATGGAGCACGGCATACCGCCGACAACATAGTGCGGATGCGGGTTCTTGCCGCCGAAGATGACGTGCGGCGTAACCAGCTCACGCTGCTTGTCGAGCATCTCGAGATAGTGAGCTACAGCCAGGAGATGAACCTCTGGCGGCAGCAGTTTGTAATCCGGATGGTCCCACCAATTTGCCGAGAAAATGCCGAGCTGGCCGCTCTCGACAATAGCCTTGACCTTTTCCTGGATCTGCGCAAAATACTGCGGCGTGGCAGCCGGGAAATCATGCTCAAAAGCCTCCGTTACCGACGTGCCCGGAGCACGGAAGGGAAGCTTATAGGTATTCAAGACAGTATTCTGCAGGTTAGCGGTAGCAAGGGGGTCAGCGGCAGCTGCCTCCAGCGGACTTACCCAGTCCAGGGCATGCAGATGGTAAAAATGGACAATGTGGTCCTGTACCGTCAGCGTAGCTGCCATGATGTTGCGGATATAATGAGCGTTCTTCGGAATCGTGATGCCCAGAGCATCCTCCACCGCGCGGACAGCCCCCAATGCATGGGCCGTCGTGCAAACGCCGCAAATGCGCTGGATATATGCCCAAGCATCACGCGGATCACGGTCCTTCATGACGAGCTCAAGACCGCGCCATGCTGTACCGGACGAAAGGGCATCGGTTACCTTGCCCGTTGCTTCATCTACCTGAACCTCAACACGAAGATGACCTTCGATACGGGTTACCGGATCTACTACTACGTGTTTCATTTATTCTTCACCTGCTCCCTCGTTCTTCTTTTCATCAGCAATGCGTTTTTTCTTCTGAACAACGCTTGCCGCGGCATGACCGGCGACACCAACTGCCGTAGCGGCAGCCATGACAGCACCGATCTGATCGACATCACCGATTGGCTGGCCGAATTTCGGCAGACGCTCGGTCATCGCACCATCATCCCAGAAGTGCGCGTTGGAGCAGCCGATGCACGGAGCACCAGACTGGATGGGGTAGCTCATGCCCTGGAACCAGCGCAGATTGCCGCAGGAGTTGTACGTCTCCGGGCCGCGGCAGCCCAGCTTGTAGAGGCACCAGCCAGCCTTAGCGCCAGCATCATCAAAGCTTTCTGCAAACATGCCGGCATCAAAGAACGGACGGCGATAGCAAGTATCATGAATACGGTTGCCATAGAACTGTTTCGGACGGCCTTCGCCATCAAGGGGCGGAACCGTCCCAAACAGGGCGATATGCATGACGACACCCGTCATGACTTCCGGAATCGGTGGGCAGCCCGGAACATTTACCACCGGCGTGCCGCCAGTGAAATACCCGATCCCCGAAGATCCCGTCGGATTTGGTTTTGCAGCCTGGATACCGCCAGATACGGCACAGGTGCCATACGCGATAACTGCTTTCGCATTCTGAGCCGCATGCTGAAGCAGATGCGTGAAGGTGTGTCCACCGGACATGCAGTACACCCCGTTGTCCTTCGTGCAGGCAGCACCCTCAACGCAAAGGATATAGTTTCCTTTGTACTTCTCAATAGTCTCTTCAAGATGCGCTTCAAACGGAGCACCGGATGCAGCGCTCAGCAGATGGTCATACTCCAAAGCAATCTGGCTCAATACCAAGTCAGATGCCAGCGGTGCACCGGAACGGATGAACGACTCATCACACCCCGTGCACTCATGACCATGAATCCAAACGACTACCGGCAGCGGTTTCTGTTCCGCAGCCTCAACGACCTTCGATACCTGATCCGTGCTGAGTCCCATCAGAGACGTCAGCGCGACGCAGCTCTTGACGAACGTGCGGCGGCTCATGCCTTTTTTGAGATATAAATCCCACATACTCTCCCGTTTGTCCACTTTTTTACCTCCTCATTATTATCCATATGGATACTTGCATATAGAATCCCTCAGGCTGATGGCTCAATATCAGCCGGCAGAAGGTACCCCACAAGATACTTTCATTATACGCTTATAGAAAATAAAAAACTACAATTATAACTCCTCATATGTATAGCTATTATTAATCTAACTATAGGAAAAACTAAAGAATTACCCTCCCCGGGGGATCCATACTTGTCTTATCTATTTTCGCCCCCCCGAATAAATTCTCCTGCTTATAGCAATAAGGAATAAAAAAACACACGAAAAAAATAACTCAATCTATCGCAGAAATCATCGCTTACCGATCGACAGCCCT
>CALYVJ010000077.1 GCA_945494195.1 uncultured Selenomonas sp.
CCTTTAATTTCTTAGAACTTTGTTCTGCTGGAATGGATACTGCAATTCTATTGTACCGCCTTTCGCCGTACTCTGTAAATGATGTTTATAATTATACATCTATGTTGTATATTTTTGCAAGCATTTTTTCCAAAAGTATTCCTTTATGCAAAAATTGATGAAGAAAACCCTCGCCAGTCGTGTTATAATAAGGAGCGATCCACCAAATAAAGGAGAACTTTATGAAAAAAACAAAAAAACGAAGGATAGTCTTCAGCCTCCTTCGCTTCGTCTTTTTACTCATTCTGATATTCTTCCTCGCCTTTTTCCTGGCCGGCGGAACCTCGGTTTTTTCGCCGAAAACCTGGCAGCACATCGGCGACTTTCTCCCCAAGGTCGAAGCCCAGCTTCCCGCCATTCAGCAAACCGATTCGCGCGTTACTATCAGTACCTCGGATCGAATCAGCCGATTCTTCTTCATCAAACGGGCCGTCGACAGCCGTATTGACCATGACCACTACGTCAAGCTGCGCGATATTCCCGAATCGATGCAACAGGCCATCGTTGCCGTGGAAGATACCCGTTTTTACAGCCATCACGGCTTCGACATTCAGGGAATCCTGCGGGCTACACTCGTCAATATCCAATACGGTCAAATCGAAGAGGGCGCCAGCACCATCACCCAGCAGCTAGTCAAAAACCTTTTTCTTTCCAACGAACAGTCCTACGGACGCAAAGCAGAGGAACTGCTGTTGGCTCTTGACCTTGAAGCCAACTACAGCAAAGATGAAATTCTCGAACTGTATCTCAATACCATTTACTACCGTTCCAATTTTTACGGGCTACGGCCAGCCGCAGAAGGCTATTTCGGCAAGAAGCCCTCAGCACTGCAGCTGCCCGAATCCGCAATGCTGGCAGGACTTCCCAATGCCCCTTCCCTCTACTCTCCTTATGTCGATTTCCTCATGGCCAAAAAACGTCAATTCATCGTCATCGACGCCATGGAGCACAACGGCTATATCGACAAAAACACGGCGGCCTCCGCCAAAATCAAACCAATCTATCTGGCGCACTAAAAAAGACTTCCCAATCTGGGAAGTCTTTTTTCATCATTTCTTTTTGCTGTTGTTCTTCAACTGTTCCGTAGCAGCCCGCTCGAAATGTTTATAGAACTGCTCGCACATATTATTGTAGGTGGCAACCGTATTGCCTTCGTTGCTGTTGGCACGAATCTCATAGGTGAACAGGAGTTCATCGCTGCCTGCTTTATAAACATCAAAGAAGAAGGTCGTGCGGCTGCTGTTAGCCACGGTCAAAACAACGTATGCATCTGCATAATTGCCAACATTTTCTTTGAATACCTTGGCAGCCTGACGGCGGTCCAGGGATTTGATATCAACATTCGATGCCGTCTTGATCCCATCGGCTACCGTATCATACGAGGCAACATAGCTATGGGATACGCGGCTAGCATCAAAGATAATCTGCGTCAACATCGTCTTATCCGGCGACTGCGGATCCACCTGCTGATAACGCGGTGCAGCAACAGCCAAGCGCTTGATTGTCGTGATATCCGCTCCATCCTGAACAGTCGTCTTATCCGCATTAGCAAAAGCAGCCTGGGTGCCAAATACGACCAGGCAAAGAACCACCAGCATCTGAACGATTTTCTTCATGGACTTTCCCTCCATATATAAAATGTTTGCGAATCCATCTCGCATCATTACTTATTCTACACTATTTTCGTCGAATCTTCCAGCAACTCATGAAACTTTAATCCGATAAAGGGGGGCATGAATCCGGGTAAATCCGCCGTTCCACCGCCTTGGCCGTCGGCGTCGTAGCCAATCCCCCTTCGCTGGTTTCACGAAGCGATTTTGGCAACGCCTTGCCGATGCGATTCATGGCATCGATTACCTCATCCACAGGAATCACAGAACGGATTCCCGAAAGGGTCATATCCGCGGCCAGCATTGCCTCCACTACAGCAAAACCATTGCGCTTGACACAAGGCACTTCTACCAGTCCCGCCACTGGATCACAAACCAGTCCCAAAAGATTCTTGATGGACAGCGCACAAGCATTGCCGACCATAGACGGAGTACCTCCAGCCAATTCCACGAGAGCCCCCGCTGCCATACCAGCTGCCGTGCCGCACTCAGCCTGGCAGCCGCCCTCCGCACCAGCAATCGAAGCATTCTGATCGACCACCATGCCAATACCAGCTGCCGTAAAGAGCGCTTTGATAACCACCTCATCGGAAAGGTTCCGTTCCTCCCGCGCGGCATAAAGCGCGGCTGGCACGATTCCACAGGACCCCGCCGTCGGACAGGCAACAATACGGCCCATGACCGCATTAACTTCACTGATTCCCACCGCATAAGCTGCAGCCGCTAAAGCCTGGGGCCCCAGATAACCATTTTCTCTGCTCGCAAACAGCTGCTTCGAATCTCCTCCCGTAAGCCCGCTTACGGAATGCTCGGTATTCTTGATCCCGCGTTCAATCGAAGCCTGCATAACCGTCCAATTCTGCTTCATCCCATCGAGAATTGCCTCCCGGGACCGTTGGCTGACATGCATCTCCCGGGCAATGACGATTTCATGAATCGGCAATTCCTTCTCTTCGGCCATCGCGATGAGTTCCCCCATCGTATTGAAATTAATCATCGTAATCTTCCATCCTCACATCAGATTGCCGGAATAGCAAAGGCATTTTCAACCTCATAAACCTCGCGGCACTCCTCCATCACATCATCAGCAGGCTGATCGTCCAGCTCCATAATCATCATAGCCGTCTCTCCACGATTCTGCCGGGACACGCGCATAAACGCAATATTTACCTCATAGCGTGACAAAATCCGGGTAACCTGCGTGATAACCCCAGGACGATCCCGATGAATCGTGATAAGCGCCGGATATTGGCCAGTGAGCTCTACTGAATAGCCATCGATATTCGTAATGAGGATATTCCCTCCGCCCACCGACGCCCCGCGGACTCTCGCTACCCGGCCAGTATTTCCCACCAGATAAATAACTGCCGTATTGGGATGCGCCTCATCAAGATTCACCGTCTGGAAACTATAGTCCAGCCCCTGCTCTTTGGCTATATCCAGTGCATCGCGGATACGCTCATCCTCAGGGGAAAAACCAAGAATCCCCGCAATCAGCGCCTTATCCGTACCATGCCCCCGATACGTCTGCGCAAAGGACCCATGCAGATTAATCTCTGCCTTCACCGCCGGCTCTCCCAAAATCTTACGAGCCATTAATCCCAACCGCACGGCACCAGCTGTATGCGAACTTGACGGGCCAATCATCACTGGCCCGACAATATCAAATACTCCATGCATGAATTCATCACCTCGAATGACAAAGCCTTCCCCTGCAGGGGAAGGCTTTTGTGTTTATGCTTTTGCTTCTTATTTTATGAGGCCATGATTCCTGAGTGCTGCCTCAAGTTTTGCCTCATTCTCCGGCTCCATCTCGCACAACGGCATGCGCAGCGGGCCAGCATCATAGCCGAGCTTCCGCATCGCAACTTTAACCGGGATCGGGTTGACTTCACAGAACAGTGCATCGATGAGATCCGTATAATCAATCTGCATCTTAGCTGCTTTTTCCGTATCTCCATCAAAGAACGCCTGGCACATATCGTGCGTTTCCTTCGGTGCCACGTTAGAAAGCACCGAAATGACGCCCTGGCCACCGAGAGACAGGATGGGCACAATCTGGTCATCGTTACCAGAATACAGCACCAAGTCATCCCCTACAGCAGCTTTGAGGCGAAGAATCTTCGACAAATCGCCATTTGCCTCTTTGACCGCTACAATATTCGGATGTTTCGAGAGCTTGACATAAGACTCTGTGGAAATGGCTACCCCCGTACGGGACGGCACATCATAAAGAACAATTGGGATATTTACCGCATCAGCAATAGCCGTATAATGAGCCACCAAGCCCTTCTGCGTGCATTTGTTATAATACGGCGTAACCACCAGCAGAGCATCCGCACCAACTTCTTCTGCATACTTCGACAACGCAATCGCATAGGACGTCTCGTTCGACCCCGTACCAGCAATAACCGGAATGCGGCCCTTTACCTGTTCTACCGCAAACTTGATAGCCGCCCGATGTTCAGCATCCGACATCGTAGCAGACTCTCCGGTCGTTCCCGTGATTACGATTGCATCCGTACCGCCCTTGATCTGGTCCTCGATAATGCGGCCCAGTTCCGGAAAATTGATACCGTCTTCCGTGTACGGAGTGATAATTGCGACTGCAGCGCCCTTGAAAATTGGTTTCTTCATGAAAAAGCCTCCCACATATGAGTCTCTATTTAGCTTTCAATCGTTCCTATTATTATCCCATGATATTTATGCAAAGTCAACGCATATAACCCGTTAAAGTGCAGAATGAATCTCACCAAACACTTGCTTATTCGCGTCAATTTTTTCCTGCCCGCCAAATACGCAGAGAACCTCCTGTTTCATGCAAGCATCTACCAGATCCGCCAGATTGCGGATATCCTGCTGCCGCGTAGCGAGAATCTGATTACGCGCCTGCTGCCGGTCTTCCTTCGTAATGCCGCGCATCCAGCAGGTAACAGCAGCACTTCCCTTCATCTGCGGCGTCAGCGGTGTATCCACCCCGCTCATAGTACCAATGATGAATTTATCCATCTCGCGCTCCGATGCCTCGAAATTGCGGATATAATCAGCCGTACCGTCAAAGACATCAAGCGTCTCCGAAAGATTCGGATCACGATAGGAACTAAAATACATCATACCGTTGCGGTTAAAGCTCGTAAACGCGCCATAAGCACCGCCCTGCACACGAATCTTCGTCCAAAAATAATCATAGCGAAGAAGCGTCTCCAAAACATGCATCGTTCCCGTAAATGCATAGCCAAGCTTCAGGAAATTTGCTCCCTTGCCCACGTACTGAACACGGCTGGAAGACGTAAGGCCCTCATTGAGCGGCTTAAGCGCCCAGCTGTATTCCTGCGCGGGATAAGCAGTATGGCAAAGCTTCTCCTGGAAGGAAGCAACTTCCTTTGCGGTAGCCGGATAGTCTGCCTCCCGCTCGGTAAGGGCCACAAGCAGCCCATTCGTATTGAAGAGTTTCGGCAGCATATCGGCAAATACCTGCTGCATTTTTTCGAGCTCTTCATCGAAATTTTCCAGGATTCCCTTCACAAACTGATAGAACGGCAGACCGCCCTCTTCGGCGAACCGACCAGCCTGAGAAAGATACGATGCCAGCCGCGACGCTACCACCTGATGTGCCGAGCGCTGGAGATTGAGCTCCATCGCAGCCTGTTCCTGGTCCAACAATTCGCGGACACGTTTTTTATCGGTATACTGACTCTGCATGAGGATTTCCTGCAACAGCGAAAGCAACTCTGGCATTTTCTCTTTGAGCACCTTCGCCTTGATGCGGAAAGTCGGTCGGCAGGAGTCCGGTTCCCCATTTTTCGTATAGGTCACGATATCGTAGGTAATGCCACCCGTGTGCAAATTCTTGAGATTAGCCAGTTCCGCATACGTATGCTGCTCCGTATCGACACTGCCAATAAGTTCGCTGAGCAGAAAGGCATACGGAAGCTGTTCCTTCGTAATGGTTGACGCATCAAAAATCAACGTCAAATAGACAATCCCATGGGTCTCCACATCACTGAAAAGCACCTTCGTACCATCAAGATCCAATTCCTCCAGCGGCAAATCATAAGCCTCTTTGCGGATGTCCGAAAGCTTCAACACCGGAATTGTTGCCAGTGCTTCCTCCGTCTCGGGGCTCTGCTGGCGCTCCTTGAGCGCTTTAGTCGTCTCGATGATTTGCTGGATTTCCTCTGCCGACATCGCTGCCTTTTTCGCAGCCAGCTCTTCTTCCTGCTTGGCCTCACGTTCAGCAGCCATCGTCGTACTCGGGCTGAGCGTCAGCAGAACCGCATGGGTATTCTTCAGGAAATACTTGCGGATGAGTTCCTCAAAATAACCATTATCCAGTCCATCCTTCAGCTGCACCAATACCTTTTCATAGTGCAGGCTTTCCTCCGGGCTGCCCCCATAAAGCCAAGTCTTCATCGACCGGATGCCATAAATAAGCCCTTTCGGTGCCGAACCAAAATCTGACTCACGCAGACGGAACTCCAAAAGATTCATCGACGCTTCCATCAGCGTGCGGTCAAGCCCTTCATCGGCCAACTTCCTGAAGGTATCCATGACAATCGTATAGAAACGCTCCGCCCGGTCGGCCTCCGAATTGCTGACCATGATGCTAAAGAACGGCTGAAACATATCTTCTTCAAAATCCGAATCCACATCTTTACCCAACTGGGCATCAATCAACGCCTTGCGCAAAGGAGCTGCCGGCGTACGCAGCAAAGCATGTTCGAGAATCTCCAGCCCCACCATATCCGTCGTGTTGAGGCTCTCCCCCACCACCCAGCTAAGAGACAGGAAGGATTTTCCCGCCGTCTCCTCCTCGGCACCAATGGGGTAGGAAAGATTCTCACGTTTGACCGCAGCAAACGCCATCTGCCGGTCAATGCGAGACGGTACCGGAATGCGTTCAAACTGACTGAGGTACTCCGCATCCAGATACGCCAGCTTCTCCTCAATATCCATATCACCATAAAGGTAAATATAGCTATTCGAAGGATGATAATACTTGCTATGGAAGCCCGTGAACATCTCCTGGGTCAGCTGGGGAATTGCCTCCGGATCACCGCCGGACTCAAATCCATAGGTAGTATCTGGATAAAGGGCTGACATGATACGGCTCTGCAGCAAATCATCCGGAGCCGAAAGTGCTCCCTTCATCTCATTGTAGACTACACCACTATACTTGAGCGGCTCCTCTGGATTTTCAATCTCATAATGCCAGCCCTCCTGCATGAGGACCTGCGGATTTTCCCGCATATTCGGATAGAATACAGCATCGAGATAAACATCCATGAGATTCTGGAAGTCCTTATCGTTACGGCTCGCCACAGGGTACATCGTCTTATCCGGATAGGTCATCGCATTGAGGAACGTATTGAGCGATCCCTTGACGAGCTCGACAAACGGTTCCTTGAGCGGATATTTGCGGCTGCCACAGAGCGTCGAATGCTCCACAATATGCGCTACGCCCGTATCATCTACCGGCGGCGTGCGGAAAGAAATCGAAAAAACTTTATTGTCATCGTCATTCTGCAAAAAAAACAGCTGCGCACCGCTCTTCTCATGCTCTAAGAACCAAGCCGTAGAATCCGTCTCAGGAATGACACTCTTACGTACAACTTTAAATCCATGTATTGTGGCTTTGACTTCCAACAAAAGGGCTGCTTAAT
>CALYVJ010000078.1 GCA_945494195.1 uncultured Selenomonas sp.
ACGGGCCAGACAATTGACGCGGATTTCGTTCAGGCTGTTGCGAAAGTAGAGAAAGCCTCTGCTATGGCTAACATGGCAACGGGCCGCCTGCCGAAAGAAATCGGCGAGCCGCTCGTGCAGGCAGCTGACGAGATTATCGAAGGAAAATGGCTTGACCAGTTCCCGGTTGACCCGATTCAGGGCGGTGCTGGTACTTCGGTCAACATGAATGTCAACGAAGTTCTTTGCAACCGTGCGCTGGAGATTATCGGCAAACCGAAAGGGAGCTACGATATCATTTCCCCGAACAACCACGCTAACATGGCACAGTCCACGAACGACAGTTTCCCGACGAGCATCAAAGTATGCCTTTCCCACAAGGCAAAGAAACTGACGGCATCCTTGGATCGTCTGGCAACGGAGCTGGAGAAAAAATCTGTTGAGTACAAGGATATCCTCAAGATGGGCCGTACGCATCTGCAGGATGCTGTTCCTATCACGCTGGGTCAGGAGATGGGCTCCTATGCTTCCTCTATCCGTCGTGGTATCGACCGCATCAATCATGCCATTGATGGCATCCATGTCATGAACATGGGGGGTACGGCAGTTGGCACGGGCCTCAACGCTGAGCCGGAGTACATCAAGAAAGTGGCTGAGACTCTCTCCGAGGTTACGGGTGAGAAATACGTCACGGCTGACAACATCATCGATGCAACGAACAACACCGATGGTTTCTCGGACGTATCCAGCGCAATGAAGACGACGGCGCTCGTCCTAATCAAGATGGCTAACGATTTCCGCATGATGGCTTCTGGCCCGCGCTGCGGTTTCAATGAGCTCAAGCTGCCGAAACGCCAGCCGGGGTCTTCCATCATGCCGGGCAAAGTCAATCCGGTTATTGCTGAAGTTCTCAATCAGGCTTGCTATCAGGTTATCGCAAACGATGTCGCTGTTTCCCTGGGCGTTGAAAACGGCCAGTTCGAACTCAATGTCATGGAGCCGGTTATCAGCTTCAACATGTTCAACTCCATGAAGTACATGTCCAATGCCGTAGATACTTTTGTTGACAAGCTCCTCATCGATTTGGAGCCGAACAAAGAGCAGTGCCAGGAATGGCTTGACAAGAGCGTCGGCGTTGTCACGGCTATGCTCCCGCATATCGGTTATGAGAATTCCGCTATGATTGCTAAGGAAGCATATAACACGGGCAAGCCGGTCCGCCAGGTCATCCTCGAGAAGGGCCTCATCTCCCAGGAGAAGATGGAGAAGATCCTTTCCCCGAAACAGATGACGACTCCGGGTATTGCTGGCTAATCGCTTAACCAAGAAAATTTCTATAGATTCCCGCAAAAGCACCTCAGGGCCTGTGCCTTGAGGTGTTTTGTGTTACCATGGTTACAGAAATGAATGGCAGTGTTTGTTACAATCGGAGTTGTTCCTTAAAGTTGTATACGATATAGGAGGTTTTATTATGAAAGGCTATGTTGATAAGGATTTATGTGTTGGCTGTGGGATGTGCACGGGCGCTTGCCCTGAAGGATTCCGCATGGGTGAGGATGGTCTTGCGGAGGGCTGGCAGGAACTGCCGGAGGGCAGCATCGATGATGCCAGACAGGCGGCGGAAGATTGTCCGGTAGGGGCCATAACCGTAAAGTGACGGTTGCGCTGTGTGGGCGTTCTTTCCCTTGCGGTGCAATACGTTCTAGTATATTATATAAGAAGTATTGATTTTCAGAGGGGACGGATACCATGAGCAAGATGAATGAAAAGGCAATCCGGGCGATGCGCGACTTCCTTGATGCTGTCGGTGTGGATATTGAAGCGCGAGGGATGGAGAAAACGCCGGAGCGTGTAGCTGAGATGTATCAGTTCTTGTTCGATGGCATGGGAAAGGACACGTCGGCGATTTGGGGGGAGACCTTCGATGCTGGCTCGGATGGCATTGTGGCCGTCCGCAATATTCCTTTCTATTCTATGTGTGAACATCATTTGGTGCCGTTTTTTGGTGAGGTGAGCATTGCTTATCTGCCAACGGATGGCCGGGTGGCTGGGTTTTCGAAATTCTCAAAGCTCGTGGAAGTTCTCTCCCATCAGCCGCAGCTGCAAGAGCGGCTGACGGCTCAGATTGCCGCCGCAGTCCAGCGTGATCTCAAAGCTCGGGGCGTGCTGGTTGTGGTCGAGGCCAAACAGCTCTGCATGACTATGCGTGGCGACCTCGCGCATGGCACGCGGACCGTCACGTCGGAGAAAAACGGGGTGTTTCAAACGGATTCCGCGCTCTATCAGCAGGCATGGATGATTCTAGGAGGAGAAAAATCATAATGACTGCCAATCGCACCTACAATTTCGCCGATGGAAAATCACTGACGCTGGGAGAGCGTACACTTGTCATGGGGATTCTCAATGTGACGCCGGATTCCTTTTCGGATGGCGGGAAATGGAATACCCGGGATAAGATGCTTTACCACATGGAGCAGATGGTCAAAGATGGTGCCGATATCATTGATATCGGCGCGGAGTCAAGCCGTCCGGGCTTTTCGGTGATGCCGGCGGAAGAAGAGATTGAGCGATTACTGCCGTTCCTGGATGCACTTATCCCGGAATGCCCCGTGCCCGTATCGGTGGATACCTTCAAGGCGGAGACGGCCCGGGTGGCTGCCGCACATGGGGTTCATATGCTCAACGATATCTGGGGGATGCAGTATGCGAAGGAACCTGGAACGATGGCTGCTGTGGCAGCGGAGTGCGGACTTCCCATTGTGGTCATGCACAATCAGGACAGCAAGGAATACACGGGGGATATCATCGATTCGATGAAAGACTTTTTCCGCCGGTCGATTGCGTTGGCTGATGCTGCTGGGATGAAGCGGGAAAATATCATTTTGGACCCCGGTATCGGGTTCGGCAAGACTCCCGCGGGGAATGTGGAAGTCCTTCGCCGTCAGCAGGAGCTGTTGACGATTGATGGCGAAGAATATCCGCTGTTGTTGGGAACCAGCCGCAAGAGCTTTATTGGGGCGGCACTGGATTTACCGGTCGAGGAGCGCATGGAGGCTACTGGAGCTACTTGTGTTATCGGCATTATGAAGGGGGCGGGCATTGTCCGTGTGCATGATGTGAAGCCCATCGCAAGAATGTGCCGGATGACGGACGTCATATTAGGCCAAGGGGAAGAATAAGATGGATAAGATAAAACTTACGGGACTCGACTTTTACGGTTACCATGGCTGTTTGCCGGAGGAACGGGAACAGGGCCAGCAGTTCTTGGTGGATATCACGATGTATGCGGATTTGAAGCCGGCTGGTGAGACTGATGATTTAGCTGCAACGGTTAATTATGCCGAGGTCTATGAGACTGCTAAGCAGATTGCAGAAGGAGAGCCCTGTCGGCTTATCGAGGCAGTAGGGGAGCGGATTGCCTCGGCAATCCTCAAGGGTTACGACAAGGTGCAGAAAGTTCGTGTGATGGTTCATAAGCCGCAGGCGCCGATTCCCGGCAAGTTTGAGGATGCGGCAATCTGTGTAGTAAGGACGCGCTCATGAAGGAGCAAGCTGCTGCCTATACGATTTGGCTGAGCCTCGGCGCCAATCTGGGAAGCCGGGGGGAAACTATCCGCGAAGCCCTGCGGCAAATCGCCGCTATTCCGGCCACCTGCCTATGGCAGGTGGCTCCTTTCTATGAGACGGCTCCTTGGGGGAAACTCGACCAGCCAGGGTTTATCAATACTGCAGCTGCGGTAAGGACAAGGCTGCCGGTGCTGGCGTTCCTTCACGAGACGCAGCGTATTGAGCGGGAACTTGGTCGTGTCCGCCACGAACACTGGGGGGCACGGACCATTGATATCGATTTGCTGGCTGCCGAGGGGCAGCAATCGGATTGTGAAGAACTGCAGTTGCCACATCCTTATTTGACGGAGCGGGCATTTGTGCTTTACCCGCTGCGGGATATTGCGGGCAGTCTCGTGGTGAAGGGAAAGCCTGTGGCCGCTTGGTGTGAGGAACCCGCCATTAAAGAGCAGGAAATTTCCTTGGCGGCAGAGCTTGATAGTCCCTGGCCGCTGCAGCTGATTGCGGCAATTGACGAGAACCGGGGGCTGGGTTGCAAGGGCCGTTTACTGGCACATGTTCCCGCTGATTTGGCGCGTTTCAAGGCGTTGACGGCTGGCCAGGTGGTCATCATGGGGCGAAAAACAGCGGTGAGTCTGCCCGGCGGTGCGCCGCTCAAGGGGCGCATGAATGTGGTACTTTCACGCAGTCTGCTGGACCTTCCAGGTTTTATCCTTTGCCGTGACTTGACGGACTTATGGCAAAAACTTGGCGAATTGAAGCGGAAGCATCCTGGAAAACAGTTTTGGTGTATTGGCGGTGGCGAAGTTTACCGCCAATTACTGCCCTATGTGCGAAGGGCTGAGATTACCCAGCTGCGGGGGGGATTTGAGGCGGATACCTGGCTGCCGGAGCTTTTGGGGTTCCGGCTCGCAGGGGAGGAAGAAATGGCGCAGGGCAGTTTTCAATGTTGGCTGCGTATCAATAGGGAGAGGAAAGACGATGGAAATATTTCATAATGATTGGGCGGAACTGCTGGCAGACGAATTGCAGCAGCCGTATTATCGCGAGCTTCGGCAGTTTTTGATACAGGAATACCGCACGCATCGCATTTATCCCGATATGTTTGCGATATTCAATGCGCTTCATTATACTGCCTATCATGATACGAAAGTGGTGATTTTGGGGCAGGACCCCTACCACGGCCCGGGACAGGCCCATGGACTATCCTTTTCGGTACTGCCAGGGGTACAACCACCGCCATCTTTGCTCAATATCTTCAAGGAATTGCAGACGGATCTGGGGTGTACCATCCCGAATAATGGCTGCCTTAAACCTTGGGCAGAGCAGGGCGTATTGCTACTCAACACCGTGCTGACCGTCCGGGAGCATCAGGCAGGGTCCCATCAGCACCGCGGCTGGGAGACTTTTACGGACAAAATCATCAGCCTCCTCAATGAACGGGAGAAGCCCATGGCCTTTATTTTATGGGGGTCCCCAGCGCGACGCAAGAAGCAGATGATTACGAATCCAAAGCATTACATCGTCGAATCGCCGCATCCCAGCCCGCTTTCCGCGCATCGCGGATTCTTTGGCAGCCGTCCCTTCTCGAAGGTAAATGACTTTTTGCAGGCGACAGGGCAGGAGCCCATCGATTGGCAGCTGCCTAACGTGTAACTTGGATATGGCCTTATCCATAAGTAACGGCACCTCATTTTTTTGAGGTGCCGTTACTTATGGAATCGGTTCTGCTTTTTCTTGCCTTTTATCGGTAAATGACCTAAAATAATAGTAGACTATAGCAAGAAATGAATCCATGGAGGATCGCAGAGGAAATGGATCAGAAGGTAACGATAAAAGAAGTGGCAGAACTTGCGGGTGTATCTAAGAGTACGGTGTCCCGTTATTTGAATCATGGATATATCAGCACCGAAAAACAGGAACGCGTCCGGGCCGCAATTGAACAAACTGGTTTTCAGTCGAATTTCTTCGCCAAGCGGCTCAAGACAAAAGAGAGCAAATTGATTGGCATTGTGCTGCCGCGTATGGACTCGGTAACGGTTGGCAAGCTGCTGGCAGGCATCAGCCGTGTACTGGAGCCAGCTGGTTATCAGGGGATTTTGCTGGTCAGCCATCTTTCGAATCGGAAGGAACTGGAAAATATACGCAATCTGCAGCAGCAGGGGGTAGATGGAATCCTGGTGGATTCCGTTGGCATTACCGAGGAGCATGTGAAACTTTCCCAGGAGGGGAATATCCCTATTCTCTACACAGGCCAGAAAAACGATAAAGTTCCCTTTGTCAAAATCGATGATGAGGCAGCTGGCCGCATGATGGGAGCTTATTTGCGCCAGATGGGGCATAAGCACGCGGTTTTCGCCGGGGTAACTGAAAGAGATACTGCGGTGGGAATTGACCGCAAACGCGGTTTTATCGATGCCTTCAGGGAAGGGCGTTTTGGTGCGAAAGTGGATTTTGTCGAGACGGGCTTTGATTTTCTGTCGGCCTATAACCGGGCAGAAGATGTGCTGCGCTGCAAAGCCAGCGTAGTGGTAGGTGCTACGGACAATATCAGTCTTGGCATTTTGCGCTATATTCACGAACGCGGAATCCGTGTGCCTGAGGAGATTTCGGTGGTCGGTTTCGGCGGTTACGAAGTTGGTGCGGTTGTATATCCTGCTCTTACGACGGTGGCTTTTGATTATGAGCTGGTGGGCATGAAAGCCGCACAGTATATGCTCGACTTGCTCCGCGAAGAACCGGTACAGGAGAATATGGAAATGCCCCTTTTCTTTGTGGAGCGTGAGAGTGTCCGCCATTTGAAACGTGAGTATGAAAAAGAAAAGCCAGGCTCGATGAACAGCCTGGCCTGAATGGTATTTGATTCGAGGATTATTTCTTGGTGAAGGTAATATGAGCACCGTTGGAGAGAACCGGAAGGCTGGGGCCCTTCACGATGATCTGCCCCGGCATAGACCCGGTGGAGTTGAATACGAGAGTGCAGTGCCCTTCTTCGCGGAGGTTGTCATTGGCTGCGTCGCCAACTTTTTCGACCGTGTACTTGACACCGCCCATCAACAGCTTGTCGCCTTTTTTGATGTCTTCTTTCAGTTCGCCAGGAGTGTGTTCAATGACCATGTCGGACAAATTTGGGCGGATCCCTTCGTCGAGCAGGATAGCGCTGTTGTTGTCCGAAAGGAAGGTTTTTGCCAAATTGCCGATAGCGGTAATTGATACATCATACTTAATATCCATACGATACATTCCTCCAATAAAATACATATGAATCGTCACTTACATTTTTTAGGTATCCTTTATTATATCATACTTTTCTTAAAGAAAAGGGGACAATTGCCCTTTTTTGGCTCGTTTTCAGACTTTTTTTTGAATTTTTGGCGGTTTGTAAAAAAATATAAAAAATGTGTTGACAAGAATGTTATCCTTGAGTATAATATTTTATGTTGATAGCGCAGAACGCTAGTGACACAGGGGTATCGCCAAGTTGGTAAGGCACGGGTCTCTGAATCCCGCATGCGTTGGTTCGAGTCCAGCTACCCCTGCCATATGAAAGCATAGCACCGCGAAAGCGGTGCTTTTTTGTGTATAGATTATAGGTGCACGAAGTTATAGAAGCCTCCATAAGCTTGATTCATCTAACTTATGGAGGCTTCTATGAATTTATTCACGCACTTTGTACAAATTACAGTTTGCAGGGAAGTAGCGAGTTCGTATTCGAGGTAAGTCGCCGG